>NZ_JBEOPP010000036.1:0-48359 GCF_040310185.1 Shewanella sp. T24-MNA-CIBAN-0130
AGTGTAATTTGTTTCATAGGGCTATGATGATCCCATTTGGGACAAAATCAAGCATTTTCAATGATCACGGGTATATATCTGGATCAACATAATCGACTTTGGCCATACCAATGCTGGCACTGATATTGTGTTTAACACCTTTCCAAATAAATTCATGATCAAACAATTGCTGACAAATCCGCTTGGCAACTTGTTGTGCTGATAACATATCTGAGTGGAGCATCAATAAGCCAAACTCATCACCGCCTAAACGTGCGACGATATCTCCCTTACGCAATAATTGTTTTAACCGCGTAGCCACTTGTTGCAGTAACAAATCACCCGCTTGATGGCCACTAAGATCATTCACCACCTGAAACTGATCGAGATCGAGAAAGGCAATACAAGCCGGTGGATGATCTTCGTCGTTTAATAACTCTTCGAGCATATTTTCAAACTGTAGCCGATTAGGGAGTCCGGTCAGTACATCATGATTTGAATGGAACGATAATTCATCGGCAAGTCGATAGCGCTCGGTAACATCTTCAATCATTAACAATAACTGTTGCTGTTTATTAAGCGCATGGCAAAAGCTAAACTTATACCAGTGGATTTGAACGCCATTTCGCAGCGGCACTTCACACCAGGCTTGGCGTAAAATACCTTCTCGGACAATATGCAATGTATCTAGGAGCAGAGGATGATCATCTTTAAGTAACAAATCAAATAAACTCTGCCCTATGGTAATGGGCAAATTATGTTTACTCACATCATTTTGCAATACCACATTATTGTGTAAATCAATCAGCGCACAGGCCATCGGCAATAATTGAAACAGTTCTTGATACTGTTTATCTTTATTATCAAGAACTACGGCTAAACGACGTAACTCAAGTGAAGAGGCCAATTCATATGCGGTATCATCGAGTAACTTTTGTACAAAGGCACAAGGATTTTCATGCTGACAAACATCATGATTAGCATCTGATACACACAGAGTCCCTAAAACAACTTTGACATTGCCAACGTGTAAAACGGGGCTTAGAGCAAGGTGCTTACAATCAATATCCAGGGCCGTCAGTGTGTCTAGAAACGGAATTAATATTGGGTTTTCGTCGGCAGTAAAACATTGTTCAGGGGAACAGGTATAGACAATGGGTTGATGATTATAAAATAAGGAGCTGCACAGTGATCGATTATCTTGTAAATGTTGGCTAAACAGGGCCTCAGATACAGGTGAAGCACCAAAATGACTGACACATTGTTGCTCTAACGTATCGATAATATCAGTATCAACCGCAAATAATTTATCGTATTGACTCGTCAGCACAAATGCTGCACTGCATTCTAGCCTTTCACAGACTAATTGTAGTGCCTGATTAAGCAGTGATAACACCGAAGTATTATTGCCTTCAATAGGTCCATTTGTAAAAACACTTTTCAATAGTTGCTGGGTACTATTGGCCATACATCAACTCAGTCAAGGTTAGCAATTCAATTTGCTCGGGAATAAAAAAACATGCGCTATATTATCGTTAACATTAGCCTAAGTGTAGTTTAGTCACTCACAAATAACGATATATGTTTATATCATGCTGTATTGGTAATCTATTCGGGTTAAAGTTACAACTTATTACTAATTAAGGATAACCGAATGCAAACCACCTCTTCGCGAAGATTGTTTGTCGGTTTTAGCTTAAAAAAATCACAAATAGAACAAATATCTACGCTACGGCATAGGCTTAAGACATTGTTGAACAATGATGCGAAGACCATAAACAACACCAATTTACACATGACTCTTGGATTTTTAGGCCCGGTAGATCCTACCCGTTACGCCAGTGTCATCGATGCGATTGGGTTGATGCCCAAATCTATTTTTAATCAACAGTTCGATACCCTAGCTTTATGGCAATCAGCACAGTTAATCTGTTTACAAGGACAAGCAAGCGAACCGCTATTAGCCATGGCACAATCGCTTACATCGATTGCCAAACACCACAACTTATTCATCAGCCAGCACCAATACACGCCACACATTAGCTTATTTCGTCATGTTAGCATGACGGATTTACCCATATTGGGATGCATGACAAACTTACAGTTAACGCCGACACATTTACATTTGTACCAATCCATAAATTGCTCGCAGCAAATTAACTATTCAGTCCTCAAAAGTTGGCCGTTACTGCACGAAAAATAAAAAACCGTCGCCACAATACGTGAACGACGGTTTTTATTACGTTTAAAACAAAATAACTAGTCTTTTAATAATTCAGCTATGGTCAATACACCATGGGTGGTCGCGCCTGCTGCCCATAATGCAGAGGCAGATGATTCAAATGCGGCAGCTAAGTCTACGTGTAACCAATTAGCTTGTGGTGACACAAAGCGCCATAAAAAACCGGCCGCATTTGATGCCCCACCCGCGCCACCACCTTTGACTGGTCGGCTATTGGCGGTATCAGCATAAGCTGATGGACACATATCTTTATGCCATTCATCTAACGGCAATGGCCATACATTTTCTGATACTGCTGCCGCGCGCTGCTGTGCTAATTGTAATGTTGCCGTTTGTGGTGAAAAAATCGCATTATAATTTGAACCCACGGCCATCACTGCTGCACCGGTTAAGGTTGCCGCATCGATAATTAAGCCGGCACCCGTTTCTGATGCTGCTTGTAAACCATCAGCCAAGACTAAGCGCCCTTCTGCATCGGTATTGACGATTTCAACCGTGGTGCCATTCTTATAAGTTAAGATATCACCTAATTTAAAGGCACGACCACTGATTAAGTTTTCCGCACAGCATAGAAATAGCTTAACGCGTTTATTCAAACCCGCCTTCATCGCTAATCCCAATGCCGCAGTGACGGTGGCGGCGCCACCCATGTCACATTTCATCGCTAACATACCTTCTGATGACTTAAGGCTATAACCCCCTGAGTCAAAAGTAATACCTTTGCCTACTAGGGCAACAGATACCGGTGCATCAGCTCCCAATGGATTAAAATCGAGTTCTAATAATGCAGGAGGACGTTCACTACCACGACCCACAGCATGAATACCGACCCATTTTTTCGCTAATAATTCTTGGCCTTCAACAATACTGAAGCTGACATGATCGCCACCAATATGTTTTAACCAAGCAGCAGCTTGTGTCGCTAAACCGACTGGCGATAAATCTTCAGGTGTATCATTAATCAACTTACGGGCAAACAGGGCTGCTTCAGCACGTTGTTTCAACGTTGCTTTATCAGCATCACTCCCACACCAGTTCACTTCGTATCCCGCTTTAGCCGTCGCAAAACCTTGCGCAAATGCCCACTGTGAATGTAAATTCCACAAGTCACCGTCTAATTGCACATAATTAATACCTTGATTACGCACTTTCCTTGCAGCCATTTGCACTTGGCGCAGTTCATCGTTGCCAGATAAATGGATCGCCGCTTGAGCGCCTTGGTAGGTCACATCAGCCTTACCCCAATGAGCAGCAGGGGCTTGGGTGGTGAGAGTAACTGTCATAATGTCCATAATAATCCCTTGTTGTAAGTCTAATAACACCAATACTCGCGCTTAACCACGAGTTAATGGCAGTAGTGTAGACAAAACATAATCGATAAACCACGCTAAAGTTTGTTAGCATTGTTGTAAATCAACTCATTAAATGAGTAATCGATGAAATTTACCCCCGAATTAGAATCAGGTGTATTAATTAAACGTTATAAACGTTTTCTCGCCGATATCATGCTACCAAATGGCCAAGCGATCACGATTCATTGCCCTAATACGGGGTCAATGAAAAATTGTTTATTTCCAGGTGAAAAGGTGTGGTTTTCCACCTCAGACAATCCAAAACGTAAATATGCCCACACCTGGGAAATTATGCAGACAGATCAGCAACAGCTGATTGGTATTAATACCAATCGTGCCAATGCGTTAGCAGAAGAAGCAATCCATCAGCAAGTTATCACTGAACTGCAAGGTTATGACAAATTAAAACGTGAAGTAAAATATGGTAATGAAAATAGCCGTATTGATATTTTGCTCACTAGCCAAAACCGACCTGAGTGCTATATTGAAGTGAAGAGTTGTACTTTGCTAGAAGGCCAAGAGGGTTATTTCCCTGATGCCGTGACCACGCGAGGACAAAAGCATCTGCGGGAGCTGAGCCACATGGTGGCATTAGGACATCGTGCGATATTATTGTTTGTGGTACAACACAGTGGCATAACAAGTGTTAGACCCGCACGACATATTGACCCTCAGTACGCAGACTTACTTCAACAAGCAGTATCAAATGGCGTTGAAGTGCTAGCATATAAGACACAATGTTCATCTCAGGGAAGCCTTATCACCACCCCTTGTAAAGTGATGGTGTAGATAAAAAAACTCAAATACTGAGTAAAAAATTTGCCTAGCCATAGAGTTTCTGCTATAGATAGCGGCGATAAATTTTAGACGCCCTTAAAACGCAAATGATTACAGGAGATGCGTTATGCCTGAAGGCACGAAAAAACTTGGCGTACTCGCTATCGCCGGAGTAGATCCTTACCAGGAATCCGCTGGTGAAGAGTATATGAATATCAAGCAACGTGGTCACTTTACATTGATCCTCGATGCATGGCGTAACCAATTGCGTGAAGAAGTCGACCGTACGTTAACTCACATGCAAGATGAAGCTGCAAACTTTCCTGATCCTGTAGACCGTGCAGCACAAGAAGAAGAATTCAGCTTAGAATTACGAGCTCGTGACAGAGAACGTAAACTGATCAAAAAGATTGAGAAAACTTTACGGTTAATCAAAGAAGACGATTTTGGCTTCTGTTACTCATGTGGTGTCGAAATAGGTATCCGCCGTCTCGAAGCTCGCCCAACAGCCGATCAATGTATCGACTGTAAAACACTTGCAGAAATAAGAGAAAAACAAATGGCGGGTTAACCCGTTACCAATAGGGCGAGATTATCTCGCCCTTTTTGTTTTGTAATTTAGTCACATCAGATGTAAGTGACGGTAATGACAGTGCGATATTAATGAATAAAAAATACTCCACAAAATAACATGAGTATCACTTCCTACGTTGGACGTTTTGCACCATCACCTTCAGGTCCACTGCATTTCGGTTCACTCACGGCTGCATTAGGCAGTTATCTTCGCGCCCACAGTCTGCAAGGCCAATGGCTGGTCCGCATAGAAGATATCGATCCCCCACGAGAAGTCCAAGGTGCAAGCGATAATATCCTCCGCACACTTGATGCCTACGGTTTGCATTGGCATGGCACTGCACTATTTCAACATCAACGTCATCAGGCTTATCAAGATAAAATAGACCAACTCATTGCCAGCGATGATGCTTATTATTGCCAATGCACACGTAAGATGATCCAAGCCCATGGTGGTGTATACGATGGCCATTGTGGCCGACTGCAGCCTAAGTTGACACAAGGTGCGATCCGGATTAGAAATTACGCTAAAATCGATCGTTTTATTGACCAGCTTCAAGGCTATGTGGTGGTCGATAACACCTTCGCCGAAGAAGATTTTATGATTAAACGCAGCGATGGTTTATTTGCATACCAGCTCGCCGTTGTACTCGACGATGCTTATCAAGGTATCACTGAAGTCGTCAGAGGTTGTGATTTACTTGAAGCCAGTTGCAGGCAAATAAGTTTATTTACTCAATTAAATGTTACCCCACCTGATTGGCTTCATTTACCGCTAGTCTGTGCACAAAAAGGTGTTAAATTATCAAAGCAGAATCACGCGCCCGCCATCGATATCATTCGCCCACAAGCCAGTATTAATGCTGCTCTTGCCTTTTTAGGCCAGCAAATGGTTGATGTAGATTCGGTACAAGTCATGCTTAAACAGGCAATAGAACAATTTGACCTAAGTACCATTCCAGCACAAAAAGAAATTGTCTTAACGACAACAAACAACTAAGTATCGTCATCGTTCGGCGTACATGATTGCATTAAGCCCATTTTAGCGCCGCGACATGTATACTCATTTGGTCACATTTAATGTATTATACCCGCCAGATTTTTAATCAAATTATTATAGCATTTCGAGGTGTATTATTTTTCGCCGTATTAGCCAATTCTGTAAACAGCTATTTGAAGACAACAAAGTAGCTCCAGTACTTGAAGACCCCATTCAAGAAGATGGCTTACGTCTGGATATCATCTCCAGAGATGGCCATTCGATTTCACGTCGCCAAATTAGTGAGAACGCACTCAAAGTGCTCTATCGTCTTAATAGATCAGGCTATAAAGCTTATTTAGTCGGTGGGGGTGTGCGTGATATTTTATTAGGCCTTCAACCGAAAGATTACGACGTTGTGACTAACGCCACGCCAGACGACATTAAAAAACTATTCCGTAACTGCCGTTTAGTTGGTCGTCGCTTTAGACTGGCACATATCGTTTTTGGGCGTGACGTCATTGAAGTGGCCACTTTTCGCGGCCACCACAGTGAAACAAACGACAACGTATCGAAATCAAATGCCGAAGGGCGTTTACTGCGTGACAATGTCTACGGCGAAATTGATGAAGATGCTGAACGTCGTGACTTCACTATTAACGCGCTGTACTACGACATCAGCGACTATTCTATTCGCAGCTATGGCGGTGGAATAGACGATCTCAAGGCTCGGACGATTAAGCTTATTGGCGACCCCGACACCCGTTATCGCGAAGACCCTGTCCGCATGCTGCGCGCCGTTCGTTTTGCCACTAAACTTGATATGCAAATCGACGCCGTTACCGCGGCCCCAATTAAAGCACTCGCACCATTATTAAAAGATATCCCTGCAGCACGCATGTATGAAGAAGTGTTAAAACTGTTTTTTGCCGGCAAAGCTGAAGCCAATTATAACATGATGCAACGCTTTGGTTTATTCGCACCCTTGTTTGCACAGGTCAGCGCACTCATTGAAGAGTCGCCTAAAGGACATGCCGCCAAAATGCTGCAAGCCGTTATGCGTAATACCGATATCCGTGTTAATGAGGATAAAACGGTTACCCCAGCATTTTTCTTTGCTGCCATATTGTGGTATCCGGTAAAATACCGAGCCGATGATATTGCCATTGAAAGCGGGTTAACCCACTACGATGCACATGTTGCCGCTATGGGTGATGTGCTTGAACAACAATGCCTAACGATTAGCTTACCACGACGCTTTAGTACCCCTGCCCGCGACATTTGGCAGCTGCAACTGCGCTTAGAACGGAGTCAAGGCACGCGGGCATTTAAACTGCTAGAACATCCTAAATTTAGAGCCGCTTACGATTTGCTACTACTGCGTGGTGAAGCTGAAGCGGGCAATACCGCCAAGATAGCTCAGTGGTGGACAACGTTTGTAGAAGCAGATGAAACTGACCGTAGCGACATAGCTAAAAGTGTCAAAAGCAGTAATAGTCGCAACAGAAATGCACCACAGCGTAAGCGTCGTCGTAAACCAGCAGCCAAGCCTGCGGAAGAATAACCACCATGGCGGTTCAAGTTTATGTCGCCTTAGGCGCTAATTTAGCCGAGCCAATACAACAACTCAATGTTGCAGTAACGGCGCTAAAAGCATTGGCGGTAAACGACACGTTTGTGGTCTCAGCTTATTATCGTTCCAAGCCTATGGGTGATGTTGTTCAGCCAGATTATGTCAATGCTGTCGCTGGGTTTCATACCACCCTATTGCCGATTGAATTACTTGATGCCTTGCAAGATATCGAGCAACACCAAGGGCGTGTTCGGCTTAAGCGCTGGGGACCTCGCACCCTAGATTTAGATTTGTTACTGTATGGTAATCAACACATAAGCAAACCTCGACTCTGTGTGCCTCATTACGGCATGAAGCAACGCAGTTTTGTGTTAGTACCATTGGCAGACATCGCGCCATCGCTAACATTGCCTTGCAATACAAGCCTTGAAAGTCTTATTAGTGTGAAAATGCGTGATGAATTGCAAAAACTTATCGATTTAAGTTGATCTTAACGGCCAGAACATTAAGCTCGGCTTTTAGTATTTCAATATTGTTTTAAGAGTCTATTATGTCAAAAGTCACCAGTTCGACCCTAATCAAGTTCAAACAAGAAGGTAAAAAGTTCACCGCATTAACGGCCTATGACGCCAGTTTTGCCGGCGCCTTTGACAGCGAAGGTGTGGATGTACTTTTAGTAGGTGATTCACTTGGTATGGTGCTTCAAGGCCATAATGATACCTTACCGGTAACGATTGCCGATATTGCTTACCATACAGCTTGTGTCAAACGAGGCGTTTCGCGTGCATTGCTCATCGCGGACATGCCGTTTATGAGTTATAGCACCCCAGAACAAACCATGACTAATGCTACAACGCTAATGCAGGCGGGTGCCAGTATGGTTAAATTAGAAGGCGGACATTGGCTACTTGAAAGCGTAAAAATGTTAACCGAACGTGGCATTCCAGTATGTGCTCACCTAGGATTAACCCCGCAGTCGGTGCACGTGTTTGGCGGATTTAAAGTGCAAGGTCGCGATGTTGATAGTGCTCAACGTATTCTAGATGAAGCCAAAGCAATACAAGCTGCAGGCGCGCAATTATTAGTGGTTGAATGTATTCCGGCTTCGCTGGCTAAAGCCATTACTGAAGCGCTAACCATTCCCGTTATCGGTATTGGCGCAGGTGCAGACACTGATGGCCAAATTCTTGTTATGCATGATGTGTTAGGCATTTCCAGTGGCTATATTCCTCGTTTTTCAAAAAACTACCTTAAACAAACAGGTGAAATTCGTACCGCTATTAAAGCGTATATTGATGAAGTAGCAAACGGCACTTTTCCAGCTGAAGAGCACACATTTAATTCATAATGCGCATTAAATAACGGCATTGTTTTTCCATTAAGGTTTGAACAGAAAATGATTACCACCTCCGCTATTTCAACCATTCGTGAACACGTTAATGCTTGGCGCCGCAAGGGCGAAACGGTTGCTTTTGTGCCAACAATGGGCAATTTGCATCGAGGTCACATCGCCTTAGTAGATGAAGCCAAAAAGCGTGCAGACCATGTGGTGGTATCTATTTTTGTTAATCCTATGCAGTTTAGTGCCAACGAAGATTTAGACAATTATCCTCGCACACTCGCACAAGACAGCGAGCAGCTTATGGTTGCCGGAACAGAAATACTCTTCACTCCAACACCTGAGATCATGTATCCCAAAGGGTTAGCACAACAAACATTTGTTGAAGTACCCGACATTGGCGATCAATTATGTGGTGCAAGCCGCCCAGGGCATTTTCGTGGTGTGGCAACCATAGTCACCAAACTGTTCAATATTGTGCAACCTGACATTGCCTTGTTCGGCCGTAAAGATTTTCAACAATTGATGATCATCAAAACCATGGTTGAAGATTTATCGATGCCAATTGACGTAATTGGTGTCGAGACTATCCGAGAAAAATCGGGTCTAGCCATGAGTTCTCGTAACGGCTATTTAACCGCCGATGAAAAATACTTGGCAGCAAGATTAAAACAAGTATTAGATAATATTATTCACGCTATTCAACACGGTGAAGCAGCACAACAAGCTATCACGAAAGCTGAACGAGACTTGATTAGTGCTGGTTTTACGCCCGATTATCTCCAAGTGAGAAATGCAAACACCTTACACCAAGCGACGGCAGCAGACACTAAGCTAATTGTTATTGCGGCCGCGTATCTCGGTAAAACGCGCTTAATCGACAACGTGCTATTTTCTCGTCATTCGAATTAGCCACCACCTATGAAATTATCCAGTTTCAGCTTAAGCCCATTAAATAACAAAACAAATATTATTTTTTATTGAAATTTCTGTTGTCAAAAAACTGGTTTTATCGATAAAATTACATCATATTGAATGATATTGAATCAATATCATTATTTTTTCGACGCTATTGTTGCTATATTGTTATTTAAGCATGATGGCTGTGTATCAACTTTCCGCTAACGAGCAAGGGTTATGTCTTAGTTACGTAGCTAAAAAACATGCTAATCTGCTTAAGTCAATAAGTTCACCAAACCACGAGCTAATTAAGTTAGTTAGTTAGTAAGTTAGTTAGTTAGTCGGAAGCTAAACACTGTGGTCCGCTGTTAGGCTGAATACATAACCGAAACAGTCTACCGTAAACCACTAATATCAAAATCGTAATAGTGATGACAAAAGGATGTGTGGCCGCATGGCAAAAAAACTGTTATTCATCGTACTCGCCATGAGCGCTTTTACTGCTCAGGCCAATACTATCTACAAGTGCATGAAGGATGAAAAAGTCATTTTCAGCCAAACAGTTTGCCCGCAAGAATATAGCCAGCATAAAATTGAATATCAATTAGGTATTACCACCGAAATCGACTCTGACAAGCGCGAGTTGAAAGACGATCCATTAAAAGCCTTGCTTAATAAACAAACTATTTCTAAAGAAAAATTACTCCAATTACTCGATGGCGAAATTTATCGACTTAAACAAGAAAATAGCTATTTTGAAATATTACGTGCGAGCGAAATCCAAAAACTGGATCGTAAACGTTATTGGCAGACCACACCTAAAGACGATCCAAGTTACGGCCTAGAATTACAAAACATCTCTGAACGTTTCAATGATCTCACTAAAAACAACATCAATGTTATCCGTGTATTAAATCAACATAAGATGAAGGTCTCTGCTGAAACACCCCCTGATGAATATATGAGTAATTAACCTCAACTCAATGCCAATGTTGAGGTTATCCCCCTAAGCAGACTGTTCTAGTCTGGTTTAAACACCCCGATCATACTGCCGCTAGCCTTTTGAGGTGCTTTTACATCAGTTTGTTGCTCACGGTAATCACACTCTGTGCACTCAATGGTTTCAATGCCATTTTCTTTAAACAATAGAATACTGTCTTTCGCGCTGCATTTAGGACATTTAGCCCCTGCAACAAAACGCTTTTTAATTTTAGTCATGATTTACTCGACTTAGTGTTTACACAATGAGGTTTATACCCGCTTTATACGCCTATTTTGCCATGATTAGCCCACATGAGTCCCGTGATTGTGGGAAATAAATCCTATATGCGATATTATCTGCACCATTATTCTATTCTTAAGAATCAAGTTGTAATTAATGATCAAGATAAGCCAAGCACAGTTAATTCGCGGCAGTAAAATCTTACTCGATGAAACCTCACTGACGATTAACCCCGGACACAAGGTTGGCCTTGTCGGCGCCAATGGTACAGGTAAATCAACATTGCTTGCCTTAATTTTGGGTCATTTACAGCTGGATAAAGGTGAGTTCAGTTTCCCCGCAGGCTGGCAGGTTGCCTCTGTTGCTCAGGAAACACCCGCATTAAATGTGTCGGCACTAGAGTATGTACTGGACGGCGACACCGAATACCGTCAACTAGAAGCCCAATTAGAACAAGCTGAACATGATAATAACGGCAATGCAATAGCGCTTATCCATGGCAAAATTGATGCTATTGGCGGTTATGCTATTAAAGCTCGAGCGGGCTCACTATTAGCCGGTTTAGGCTTTAAAGATACAGATCAGAGTCACCCGGTCAAAAGTTTCTCTGGTGGTTGGCGTATGCGCCTCAACTTAGCCCAAGCACTGTTATGCCGTTCTGACTTATTGTTACTCGATGAGCCAACCAACCACTTAGACTTAGATACCATGTATTGGTTAGAAGGTTGGATAAAAACGTATCAAGGAACGTTAATTTTGATCAGTCACGATCGTGACTTCATCGATGGCATTATCGGTGAAATTGTTCATATCGAAAATCAAAAATTAAATTATTACAAAGGCAATTACTCATCTTTTGAACGCGTGCGCGCAGAACGCATGGCACAACAACAAGTGGCCTTCGAGCGTCAACAAAAAGAACGCTCACATATGCAGTCATTTGTTGATCGTTTTCGCTATAAAGCCAGTAAAGCTAAACAAGCACAAAGTCGCTTAAAAGCACTCGAACGTATGGCAGAGTTATTGCCATCCCAAGTAGACAATCCATTTCAAATGGCCTTTAGAACACCAGAAGCATTGCCAAATCCATTAGTGGTGATGGAAAATGTCTCTATTGGTTATGAAGATAAAACCATCCTTAAACAGGTTGAGTTAAACCTTGTTCCAGGCGCTCGTATCGGTTTATTGGGGAGAAACGGTGCAGGTAAATCGACGCTAATTAAACTGTTATCTGGCCAATTAAAAGCTAAAACCGGTAAATATCAACCTAATCCAGGATTGAATATTGGTTATTTTGCTCAGCATCAAGTTGAATTTTTAAGCCTTGATGATACCCCAATGCAACACTTGATCAGGCTGGCGCCATCCAATGCGCGCGAACAAGAATTACGGAGCTTTTTAGGCGGATTTGGCTTTAATGGTGATATGGCTTTATCGCCAGTACGGCCGTTTTCTGGCGGCGAAAAAGCGCGTCTGGTATTAGCATTAGTCGTTTGGCAACGCCCTAATCTATTATTACTCGATGAACCCACCAACCATTTAGATTTAGAGATGCGCCATGCGCTAACCATGGCATTACAAACCTTTGAAGGTGCAATGGTAATTGTGTCACATGACCGTCACCTATTACGATTAAGTTGTAGTGACTATTACTTAGTGGATCAAGGTGTTGTAACACCTTTTGACGGTGACTTGGATGATTACCATCAATGGTTACTCGATGCGGCTAAATTGGCCCAAGCCAGCAACAAAACGGATGCTGCCATTAGCAGTGATTCGGTGGATAAAAAGCAGCAAAAAAGGATGGACGCTGAATTACGTCAACGAGTATCGCCATTGAAAAAGCAACAAATAAAATTAGAAACCCAACAGCAAAAAATCAACAAAAGATTAGCCGAACTAGAAATTGAATTAGCCGATGGCGACTTATACGAAGCTGAGAACAAAGCTAAAATGACCAAGGTTCTCAACGAGCGTACGACGCTGACTCAAACCATGGATGAAAGTGAAATGGATTGGTTAGAGATTCAAGAACAGATTGAGCTTATCGAACAAGATTTTCAATAAGCGATTGGTTTTCATTATTTTATTGGCATTTGTGCTGTTAATTAACCGCACAAATGCAGCAAGGGATTCTGTATGTCGCAACCTTTTCATCGCCAAACATTTAGTCATACAATTTGGCGTCATTGCGAGCAAAGCTATTCAATTAACCCTCAGTTTTACATACACCTACAAGACAGTTACCACGTAAACGTTAATATTCTATTATTAGCGCAATACCTTGATCAACAGCATTATGTTTTGACGCAGCAACAATGGGAAATATTAACCCTTGTGGTTGATCAATGGGAAACCAATGTCTTACAACCTTATCGACGCTTACGTCGGATCGCTAAGGCGCATTTAGACAACGACGAATATCAAAAAATGCTCGATGTTGAGTTGGTGATGGAACGTAAATCTCAATACATGTTATTGCACAAATTGAATTTACTGCAGGGACAACCACTAAGCACTGATACTACAGACAATACTGAACCAGGAAATATACAACACTATCTAAGTTTATTTGGCTTAGATGAAAGCATTATGGCTGGGTTAACCACGCAAACAGGTCTTATTAACTCGTAATACATCGTCATCTCATTTGAGCCAGTTGTACGCAAACCAATGGGTTAACAATAAGATTCACCCATAACAGCATTGTTTAGACAATAAAGATTGTCTAAACAATGCTAAATAGGCTGGCTGTTGTGACAGTAAGAAGAGTCTTAGTCACACTCAATATCTGGTATGTTCAACACATTGGATAAGGACGCGGCTTCGCGCGGCCTATCTTTATTGACTTCGCGACCACTTACGACCACTTAGAATGTTAGCTTTCATTGCATAAAATTAAGATTTAGACATTATTTATTTTTCGAGTCGGTCATTGATTTTAATTCACCTTCAATAAGTATTTAACTTTTCTTTCGACGCGGTAGATTTGATATTAACGCTTACATTCTGACCTACTAGATAATCAGCTCGATTTTTTTGAGAAGTTCTAACCGCTTCTTCGTCTTCTTTATATTTATAACGCTAACGTGATATTCAAACGATGCCCCTTGTCCTGGTCCTGGGCCATCGCCTAATGGCGTATATGTAGATGGAAAGCTAAACCATCCATTTTCAAATTCGTAACATGGATGGTTTCAATAATCATTACCATGGTCTTTGGTTTTTGCAGCAACAATCTTGGTGGCATGATTAATGGTCATGATTAATGGTATTGAGTAATACCATCAGGTAATACTCAATACATACATTTACACATTATTGCACTGGGATCAGAGCTTCGATTAGCTTTGGTCGCCATTGGCCCTTATTAGCATCGTATGCGCCAAATCCTGATGCGTATTCCCAATATGCCCAGCTCATATTACGTTTTTCAGCCTCGCGCGCAATAAAAGCGGTCCAGGCTTTTTGCTGATCGGGATCAACGCTACGCGAATAAACGCCGAATTCACCTATAAATATTTCAAAACCGCGATTAGCGTGCGCATTCCAACGGGTGACTCGATCAAACATAGCGATTAAGGGGGCCTGATCGCTTTGTGTGCCTAACCAGCGAGTGCCAATCCAATCGTCTGCTCCATTAACCCATTTAGCCCCTTGATGAGTAAAATGAAAGGGCTTGTAATAGTGAATGGTAATTATGGTATTACGCGCATTTACCGAGGATGGTAGTCTCAATTTCGCTAAGTCATCGGGCTGACTCCAATTGGCCGAACCAATCATTACGGTCCGCTGCGTGGTACCATCATTTTGCTGTGCTGCCATATCACCCCAAATTACCGTCAATAATCGTGCAATGATATTATTCCAATCACTGTGATCTATGCTGCTATTAGGCTCGTTCAATAATTCAAAGATAAGATTATCATGGCCATATTCAGAGAGAGGAAATTGCTCACTCATTTGTTGCCAAATACCCTGTAAACGAAGAATGTGTCCCGCTTGCTGACTTTCTGGATCATGCATCATCTTTGTATAGTGATGCACATTTAAGATAACTTTTAGATGCGCATTGTTGGCCCAGCCAACCACTTCTTTAACGCGGGCCATAAATGTATCATTAATGGCATAGGGGAAGGTTAAATCGGCGTGAGCGGACCAGCGAACCGGGATGCGCACGGTTTTAAAACCGGCAGCGGCAATCCTTTGTAAATCATCTTCAATCAGCACGCGACCACCAGACCACTCGCCCTCGACAGGAGCCTCTAAGTAATTGCCAAGGTTGATTCCTCGGCCGAGTTGCGTCTGTTCCAGGCCACCTTGATCATTCCATGCGTAAAGGTCGCTGTAATAGCTGTCTAATAGCACCACGGGATTATCTGTTGCGTTAGCAATAGCGTTGGGACTTCCACAGCCGAGTAAGTTATAAATGACTGTGGCGAATAGTAAAGGCGTTACACTCTTGCGTATTAACAAGCGTGCACAAGCATAGATATCAATAGCAAAGATAGTCGCTAGTTTAACGATCCGCGAATCAACCCACTCTCGTCGATGCTCAACGTGTTCATCAGTCACATCATCAAGGCCACACGAGAACGCTTTACGAACAACACATGAGCAGCAATGATAATTAGGTGTCTCTTCTAAGCTCACGATTGTTTGTCTTGGTCTAGCCATCATTCATTACCTGCAAAATAAAGGTAACTAAAGACTAGACCAGTGGTTGAGTATTCGCCAACGATCTTGGCTAGCCATAATAGGGTCACCTTTGGGCTGTATAAAGCGAGCACTATCTTTTCGGGTGATCCACAATAAAAGCACTTAATTATGTTATTCGAAACAATATCAAGCAAAATCGAAGCAGCATAAATATCGGAGTAACGCGGCCGTCGATGACATGGCCAAGTTTACTGGGAAGGACTTGCCAAGTGTCACCGAAGTGCTTGCACTATAGGCTGCTCTTTCACATCCATGTGATCGCGACATTCGCGACATCCTGTAGGTAACCGGCTTATAGCAATTGATAAAATTGAATTGACGATCTAAAAAACCTTAAAATATGAAATTGTTAAGGCGTTACTCGAACTGAAGTCCAAATATTAATAACCGTTGGAATAAAAGTGAGTTATCTCGACTCTAATATCGACTCTAATATCGACAAACTACGACAATATCAAAGTAATATACCGCCCAATAGCGGTATACAACATAAATTGAGCTAGCTAGTTTGAGTCAGTTTTTGGGCCAACGCCGTCGCATTTCGAGCCACAAGCCCATAAATAGACAACTGAGGGTTAGCGCCTAAACTGGTTGGAAATACCGAACCGTCCATCACCGATAAATTTTCAAGATAGTGTGAATAACCAAAACCATCGACCATTGCAAGGGCTTTATCTTCACCCATTGCACAACCGCCCATCACATGGGCCGATGCGACTATGGTTTTTAATAAGCCTAAATCGACATTATTGATAACCTGCTTTGCTTCACTCCACGAATTGAGAAATGACAAACCATCATGCATCGGTAACACCTTTTTGGCACCTGCAGCAAATTGTAACTCAGCCATCGACAAAAATGCCCGACGAGCACCATCCCAAAATCCTTGGTTTAAAGGATAATCTAATGCAAAACTGGTATCCGTTAACCTCACCTGTCCACCAGGACATTGCTGATTGAAACCATCACGAATAAGCGCAATGGTGACCTGCATTTGATTAAAATTAGCCATTAACTGTGCATGGCTAACGCCATAACCAATGGTTTTTGACGCGATCAATACTGGGTGTACAGGCGCAACTTCCAATTTATAACCAACGTCACCCACGGCGCCATCACGCCAAACAAATTCATCGGAATAGATAGATTGCGGTGCACCACTGTGACCATTAATTTGTTCCGCAAAAATCCCTCCCGATAACAATGAAGGATGTAAGAAAGTTTTGCCTAACTGTTTATGGGGATCGGGCGTATTAGAGCGCATTAAAATAGTCGGAGTATGAATAGCCCCCGCACTTAAAATATAATGTTTCGCACTAAAGGTGATTTGCACTGACGTTGGCTTTAGGCCTTCTGTTAACGCTTGTGCCGTTAACCCAACAACTTGATCGCCTTTATGCTCAAGCTTAATCACCCTAGCGCGTGAAATTAGCGTAGCGCCTTTATCCAGCGCCGCGGGGATAGTAGTGACCAACATAGATTGTTTCGCGTTGACAGGGCAACCCATGCCACAGTAGCCCGTATTCCAGCAACCTTTGACATTACGTTTGATAACCGTGTAATCCCAGCCCAGTTTTTCACAACCTTCAAGTAATGCACCATTGTTACGATTGGGCTCATACTGCCATTGCTCAATATTAAGTCGCTGTTCCATCATTTCAAACCAAGGGAGTAAGTCTTGCGAAGATAGTCCTTTAACCGACTTCTCTTGTTCCCAATAAGCTAATGTTTGCTCAGGTGTTCTTATTGATGTGGTCCAATTCACTGTGGTCGACCCGCCCACCGTACGACCTTGAAATATACCAATGCCTTTATCGGCAGTTTTCATCGCGGCCGCTTGTTGGTACAAATTGGGGTAGGCGTGACGTTCTTCCATATCAAAGTGAGTCGATGACTTAAGCGCTCCGCCTTCAATCATGATCACTTTTAAACCCGCTTCCGTTAAGATTTCTGCCGCCGTACCGCCACCAGCACCAGTACCAACAATAACAACATCGGCTTCAAAATGGCGATCGACCTCTAAGCGACTGGCATCGATATGATGCCAACCGTCGTTTAATCCAGTGATAATCGGATCAATAATAGCCAAGGGGATGCTCCTTACACGAGAGAGTTATTGTAGGTTATTAACTAAAAAAGTAGGTTTTTCATAACGTAAGTTGCCCCAATGTTCTGGACAGGCGTAATAACTGGCCATAATCAATTCACGTAAACCGCCGTAAGCGGTTTTTAACATATCCAAATAATTGTAACGCCAAAACTCAAGCATTTCGACCAATTGCTGGGGGTCACGCATTAAAAGCGGTGTCATACTGCCACTGAGTAACAACAAGCCCAAACGTCCTTCAAGCAATTCCAATAACTCCATCAACTCTTGTTGTTGGTCTGGCGCTAAATGGGTAATTGATTGTGAAATTGCATCCAAAGTCCGATTCATCGCGATTTCTCGATGGCTGGGTACCTCGGGTAATGCGCCATCTAAGAAAGCTGGGATCAACACACTGAACAATACTCGGTGATGGATATCATCCGAAGAAGTAGTGATATTTGGCAAATATAAATTAACGCCTAGGGCCAATGCTGCAGTTCCAGCAAACGCTCCAGTGAGAAAGGTACGCCGCTTCATTTACTTCCCCTTGAGTTTATTGTTGTCTCTATTTTTTATGTGGTAGAGTGGCATGAGTAACATTTAAACACATGTTTAAATTTTAACAAACTATTATAGAAATATTCCCTTTATGAAAACGTTATTCACACCGCCTTGGTGGGCTGCTAGCCCGCATGTTCAAACGATTCTACCATTGCTTTTTAAAGTAGCCAGACCTGCAACCTTTAGGCAACGACAAGAATTACCCGATGGCGATTTTATCGATTTAGATTGGCTTGGCCAAGCCCAAAATGGCGAGCCTATATTAGTGATTATTCATGGTCTTGAAGGTAATACAGAATCACATTATGCACGCAGAATGCTCATCGAAGCAAAAAAAGCCAAACTGTCTGCATTGGTTCACCATCATCGGGGCTGTTCAGGTGAGCCTAATCGCTTAGCCCGCAGCTATCATAGTGGCGATGTTAACGACTTAGCCTACACTCTTGAGCAACTAAAACACTATTATCCAGACTCGCCACTGTATGCTGTCGGCTACAGCCTGGGCGGTAATGTATTAGCCAAATACCAAGGTAGCAAACAACAACATAGCTTACTGGAACGTGCCGTGGTTGTGTCGGCCCCTCTCACGTTAAGTGCCTGTGCAAAACGCCTAGAAAGTGGCTTTTCAACCCTTTATCAGCGTTTTTTGATTAAACGCTTACAAGATAAAATGCTCGACAAAATTAACTCTGCAGATTTGACCGAGCAAATGCCGATCACTAAAAAGCAGCTCAAAATGCTGAATACCTTTTATTTGTTTGACGATAAAGTCACCGCACCATTACACGGTTTCACTGACGTCAATGATTACTATCAGCAATCCAGCGGCCTTGCTTATTTACAACATATCACTAAGCCCACATTAGTGATCCACGCTAAAGATGACCCCTTTATGACCGATGAAGTGATCCCAAACCAAGACCAATTGTCGCCGATGGTTGAATACGAGTTGCATGAGTTTGGTGGGCATGTGGGATTTGTTGAAGGGGGATGGCCTTGGAAACCACGTTTTTATCTCGAGCATCGTATCATCGAGTTTATTCTATCTGCAGGTGACACAATAACCGAGCACGATGTCCCCTCTTCCTCGCTAAGTCATTTATAGGAAATACGCCATGCTTGTGCCTTATGAAGCCCTACTGACACTACCTCAAGAAATACTTCAACGTATGATAAAAGAATATCTGTTTTCGCAACTTGAAGATGGCAGCTTTAGTGATGCTAGCGAGCAGCAATTAATAAGTGCGATGGAACAATGTAAACTAGCGCTGAAAAAAGGCGAATTAGTTGTCGAGTTTAGTGAAGACGACGAGTCTATCGCCATCAGACAACGCGAACATATTTCACGGTCATCTACCCATGAATCGTGATAACTAAATGATAGAACTACGACAAATTGATCATATGCCACCGGTGAATAATTGACCCAAAGGTGATAATTACCGTATAACTAGTGACTTGATTTTCATTCGTCCACAACTTTACGTAGGCAAATAACATGTCAGCAAAACACCCTATTATTGCTGTAACCGGTTCATCTGGTGCTGGCACAACCACAACAACTACCGCTTTTATTCATATTTTTAGACAGCTAGGCATCAATGCTGCATTTGTTGAGGGTGACAGTTTTCATAATTTTACCCGTGCAGAAATGGAAGTGTTAATTCGAAAATCCCAGGCTGAAAATCGTAATCTAAGTTATTTTGGCCCCGAAGCAAACAACTTTAAAAAACTCGAAGAATGCTTTACCAGTTACGGTAACACCGGTAATGGCCAAACACGCAGTTACTTGCATACATTTGACGAAGCGGTTCCGTTCAACCAAATGCCTGGCACATTCACCCAATGGCGTGAGTTACCAGAAAATACCGATATGCTGTATTACGAAGGACTGCATGGTGGTGTGGTGACTGAAGATGCCGATGTGGCTAAACATATTGATCTATTGATTGGTATGGTGCCCATTGTCAATTTAGAGTGGATCCAGAAGATTATCCGCGACACAAATGATAGGGGCCATAGCCGTGAAAAAGTGATGGGCTCGATTGTCCGCAGCATGGATGATTACATCAAACATATGACCCCGCAATTTTCGCGAACCCACATTAATTTTCAACGAGTGCCAACGGTTGATACCTCTAACCCTTTTAGCGCCAAAGACATTCCGAGTCTCGACGAAAGCTTTCTGGTGATCCGTTTCCGTGGCATAAATAATGTTGATTTTCCTTATTATCTTAATATGATCCAAGGCTCATTTATGTCCCGCATTAATACTTTAGTCGTCCCCGGTGGAAAAATGTCATTGGCCATGGAGCTTATTTTGACACCATTGGTTAAAGACTTAATGGATAAACGCATAGAGTTACAAAATCTAAATGATATCAAGCCCGATTAAGCTTGATTTAAGTCATGGTGGCTAGAATAGTTACATCGTGATTTCAAGCGAAATAGCGGCAGTTGATGTGCTTAAAGTGCTAATCCCCCTTTTTGTTCTGTTAGTGCATTAAGCACATTAACGAAACCAAACAACGTCGCGGCTCAAGCACCCACATCAACTATTATCCCTTCAGATAAACAAGTGAATACACTGATTGGTTGATAATAGTAAATGACTCACATTGCTCACTCTGAGCATTACATAAGCGGGATAATTTCTCGATAAGCTTGATTATTTTGGTACTGTTTCAAGCGCAAAATAAACTCATCGCTGCGCGCAATCTCCGGGTAATCCTTCAAGGCATCAATGGCTTTTTTCTGCGTATCAATCGCTGCAGTAAAATCACCGAGTTCTGCATATGCAGCCGCAAGGTTATCCAATACAGTCGGATCATTCTGATCATGCTCAAGTAATTTTAACGACATCGACACCGCACGCGAGCCATCTCGATATTCAGCTTCAGGGCACGTTGCTAATATCCAAGCAATATTGCCCATTGATACAGCATCACCCGCAACACTAAACTGCTCCATTGCTTTACCGCAATTACGCACCACGCCATCGCCACCAGCAGAATAAATAAACCCTAAACGAAAATGAGCCCATTTATCACCTTGCTCAACCATTTGCAGATACCATTTTTCAGCAAGCGCTAAATCACGCGGAAATAATTTACCTTCAAAGGCTAAATCCGCTAATGTTTGTTGTGCTTTTATGTGTTGCTGCAGAGCAGCAAGATTAATCCAATTCAAACCTTGTTGAGTATCTTGAGTAGCAAATCGTCCTGAAAGGTTCATTAAGCCCAATAAAAATTGTGCATCAGCATTGCCCTGTTTAGCTTTAATCTGAATATGAACCAGTTTAGTCGCCGCCTGAGACTGAATGGAGGGCGGGATCACAAACGCTTTTACAGACAAACTTAACCCACTTAATAAAACGACACAGATAACAACCCCGATTTGACTCAGTTTTTTCACGCATACCTCGACAACTATTAATGATGCTGATTAAATAACATTAGCTAAGACATAGTTCTAATACAATAGATAAATGCCATTGGCTGTAACCCAATCGTAGTGATGATGAAGACTAATTCACAAAAAAAGTGGACAGTCATCACAAACGAGATAAATTTAATCTAAAATTTAACAAGTTAATATACACTACCCACACTTCTAAATACGATCTCTATCAAAGTTTTCACCGTTTCAATAGCGTAGAATGCTTAATTAGACATTACTTACTTTCATTTTTAATCAATCGAGGAATATCATATGGCTCTGATTGGTAAGCCAAAACCTGACCCAACATTAGAATGGTTTCTTTCACATTGTCACATTCATAAGTACCCAGCAAAGAGTACTTTAATTCACGCAGGTGAAGAGTCTGACACTTTATATTACATCGTCAAAGGTTCGGTCGCAGTATTGATCAAAGATGACGAAGGTAAAGAAATGATCCTGTCTTATCTTAATCAAGGCGACTTTATCGGTGAGCTTGGGTTGTTTGAAGAACAATCTGAACGTACTGCTTGGGTTCGTGCTAAGCAAGCATGTGAAATTGCAGAAATTTCTTATAAGAAGTTTAAGCAACTCATTCAGGTTAATCCTGAAATTCTCATGAAGCTTTCTGCGCAAATGGCATATCGTTTACACAGCACTAGTCAAAAAGTGGGCGACTTAGCCTTCCTTGATGTGGCTGGCCGTATTGCACAAACATTATTACATCTTGCTAAGCAACCTGATGCAATGACACATCCTGACGGCATGCAGATTAAGATCACCCGCCAAGAGATTGGTCAAATTGTCGGTTGTTCACGCGAAACCGTTGGTCGAATTTTAAAAATGCTTGAAGAACAAAATTTGATTCAAGCACACGGTAAAACAATCGTGGTTTATGGCACTCGCTAAAAACGACGACTAAGGCTAAATGTTTAAGCCTTAATCATTTAGGCTTCAGCTTGATTTAAGCCAAGATACTTAAAGTGGTGTTCATACTCTGAACGCCACTTTTTTTTATTTTGGAGCGACCATGAATAGCTTGTTCTCCACAGTAATGAGCAGCTTAATGGCCATCACCATTAACCAACAAGATATTCCCGCAAAAGAACTCCCTCTGGATCACGACAATGTCCAAAAATTGGTTTCTTCTGGTAATATACGTTCATTAGATGATTACTTAGCCTGGGTATCGCAGTATTGTGATGGCCACTTAATCGACGCGCAGCTTTATCAACACCAAGATAAATTGCGCTATAATCTACAATTTAAGCTAAAACAAGGGCATGTTGTTAATCTGCAGTTAGATGCAGCTAATGGCATGCAAGATTCATTGACTCAATTACCGAGCGAATGTACTAAACATGAAACTGTTACTCGTTGAAGATAACCCATTACTCGTTGCCGAGCTTGAAAAACAACTCAAGCAAGCAGGTTATATTACCGATGTCACAGACAAAGCTATTGAAGCCGATTATTTGATGAAAGAAACCAATTATGACTGTGTCATTTTAGACATAGGCTTACCTGATGGAAATGGTTTGTCATTAGTGACTCAATGGCGTGAACGTGGCATCAATACCCCCGTAATTATGTTGACAGCGCGCAGTCAGTGGCACGAAAAGGTTGAAGGTTTTAATGCGGGTGCTGATGATTACTTAGGTAAGCCCTTTCATACCCAAGAACTGCTCGCTCGCATTCAAGCGTTAATTCATCGCGCTCATGGGCGGATAAACTCATCATCCAAACAATTATGTTATGCCGGCGTCAACCTCGACGAAAATGAACAAAAAGTTACTGTCGATGATCAAGAATATGAACTGACATCTATGGAGTTTAGGTTACTCAAAATCTTTTTGATGTCGCCAAAAAAACTTCTTTCTAAGCAGCAGCTTACAGACAAGCTTTATCAGTTTGATGATGAAAAAGAAAGTAACGTCGTTGAAGTTTACGTGACACATTTACGTAAAAAACTGGGTAAAACAGCTATCGAAACCCGCCGTGGCCAGGGTTATATTTTTCATGGCATTATTGAATGATCTCAATTCGTTTTAAATTAAGTCTATGGCTCAGTGGATTAATCATCATTGCCACCCTCATAGGCTTATTTTTGTTTGAGTCGATGCTGCGAGATGCGTTTCATGACTCAATTATTAACCGCCTAGAAGAAGATTTAGAACATATTATTATCGCCACTCAACTCAATGAAGATGAGTTAGTTATCGACCAAAGCCAATTATCCAGCTTCTATCGACCCGCCTATTCAGGACGTTACTTCCAATTAAATTTGCCCGACCGAACTATTCGCTCTCGGTCCTTGTGGGATGCAGAGTTACACATTGAACCCTTACAAGCGCAACAAAAACGCGTTTGGCAGGCTAAAGGGCCCAAAAATAATGATATGCAGCTCTTATCTATCGGCATAGGCGCGCCAAACAGCCCCAACACCGCAACACTGACTGTCGCCCAAGACCTCAGTATCGGCCGTAGTGTCTTCAGTGAAGTGTTTGGCGCTAAATTGGCAATCAATATTGGCATGTTACTCGCGATGATCGCCGGTATTTTTATTATTTTACGCCAGTCTTTTAAGCCGGTGAATCAAATCCAAGGTGCTCTGGCTAAGCTTCGCGAAGGTGAGATTGCCTCGCTATCCATTTCACAAATTCCAGCGGAGATCCGCCCACTCGCCGAAACCTATAATGAATTATTAGACTACACGGCTAAACAGATTGAACGTAGTCGCAATAACTTAGGTAATTTAAGTCACGGCTTAAAAACCCCACTCGCGGTGATGCAGCAACAAGTTGAAGCTCTCGGACTCAGCCATCCCGATGCCGCGATGGCAATGCAGCAGCAATTGGATTTAGTCCATAAAATGATTGAACGTAAATTGGCTGCGGCACGCATAACAGGGGACATGTTACCCGCGGCACAATTAGCCATTCCAAAAGATTTCGATAGCTTAATCCAAACGCTACATAGAGTGCATCACCAACAATATATACAATGCACCATAGTCAATCCGCAGCAGATAAGTCGTATTCCAATTCATCGCGAAGATGGCATGGAATTATTTGGCAACTTGCTCGACAATGCCTTTAAATGGGCAAACACCCAAGTTAACATCAGTATTGGCTACACAGATTCAGAGGCAATATTACTGCAAGTAGAAGATGATGGTATTGGCGTAGAACCAGCCCAAATGGCCTCACTAACCACCAGAGGATCTCGATTAGATGAAGCCACCATGGGTCATGGATTAGGCTTATCTATCGTTAAAGAGATTTGTGACCAATACGGTTTTGTATTGCAATTTAGTCGCAGTGAAACGTTAAAAGGCCTGAGCGTCAGTATTTTGATTAATCAATAACAATACCCATAAAAAAACCTAATTGATGACTCAATTAGGTTCTTTGTCGATAGATGAACATTACATCGCATTGGTACTTTCAAAAATTTTGTCGGCTGATGCCGCTACAAAACCAGTATAAATCTGACCATTATCCATCGGATAACGGCGGGCGAATTCATAGAAACAACTTGGAATTTCAACATCGCCATCGGTAAACTTCACCACCACTTTATCGGCCATGGTCGAAGACTGTTCTAGCAGCACTTCTGGCGACCCTTTAATTTCACCGCCTGAGCTATTTAATAAAAAGCCAGCCTGTTTTAAGGCTTGGTTTACATCTTCAATACGCTCAAACTCAGGTAAATCATTAATTGAAACCGTAAAATGATTGGCACGATAACCTAATGCCGCAACCCACGCCGCATATTCACTTTCAACGAGTAATGCTTGGTATGTCGCTTTATCTAGATCCCAATGACAGCCAGAATAAATAAAATTATCTGCAGTAGTAGCTGCGACATCCACTTGGCCAACTAAGTCATGAATGGTCTTTTGCAACTCAGGGCTAAACTCTTCAACTAACAGCTCAGAAATAAACACCTTTGGCTGTTTAGGATCCGGATGTTCAAAATGCTTGGCAATCAGCTTTTTCTGCACAAACTGATAATCACCACTGTCGACATAACCAAGAGAAGTGAAATGCTTGGCCAGTACGTTTAAATTCACCTTGGCGATATTAAAGGTCCGCAACGCAATATGGTCATTGATGATGGGAGCACCGTGGCCTAATAGCTGATGAATTTTCGCCGCTGACGGCGTCATCTGAATATAGTCTTGCCATAAGGCAGCAAATAAAGCATTAACGTCAGTATGCATGGTTAAATCCTTCTAAATAAGGCTGGCGATTAACATCGCCAGCACTGATCATGCGATGAATTTATCAGTTAAATTGATAAACCAGGGCTTAAAGTTGCAGGTAAGCTCACCGCGTCAGCTTCCATTGAAGCGACTGGGTAAGCACAGTAATCAGCAGCATAAAATGCACTTGCACGATGGTTACCCGATGCGCCAACACCACCAAACGGTGCTGCACCTGATGCGCCAGTGATCTGCTTATTCCAATTAACAATACCTGCACGAATGCGCGCTAAAAAGTAATCATAATCTTCACGGCTATCCGCTAATAGACCTGCAGATAAACCATAGCGAGTCGCATTGGCTAAATGAATCGCTTGGTCAAAATCGCGATAACGAACGAGTTGCAATAATGGACCAAAATATTCTTCATCAGGTAATTCAGCAATCTGAGTCACATCAATTAAACCTGGAGTGACTAAACCGGTTCCGGCTTCAACTTGCACTAACTCAACTAATGAAACGCCACCTAGTGACTGCAAGGTAGCTTGTGCACCAACCATGCCAAGCGCTGCGGTTTCAGAAATCATCGCCCCCATAAACGGCTGTGGTTGTGCGTTCCAAGGACCGACTTTAATTTGCTTAACCGCTTTGACTAGCGCTGCGATTAACGCATCGCCTTGCGCGCCTTCTTCAACGTATAAACGACGGGCACAAGTACAACGCTGGCCAGACGAAATATAAGCAGACTGAATGATGTCATGAACTGCAGCTTTGGTATCCGTTACGCCTTTAACGATAAGCGGATTATTACCGCCCATCTCCAAGGCTAAGATTTTACCTGGGAGGCCAGCATATTGTTCATGTAAAATATGCCCAGTACGAGAACTGCCGGTAAAGAATAATCCGTCAATTTGTGGATGCGACGCTAACGCTTTACCGGTTTCAACTTCACCTTGCACTAGGTTAATCACACCTTGTGGCAAACCGGCTTTATCCCAACATTTCAGCATTAACTCAGCCACTTTAGGCGTCAATTCAGACGGCTTAAATACCACTGTGTTACCCGCCAATAATGCTGGCACTATGTGACCATTTGGCAAATGCCCGGGGAAGTTATACGGACCAAATACGGCCACAACACCATGAGGCTTGTGGCGTAATACGGCGCGTCCTGCAGGTAAATCATTGGTTTCAGTACCGGTACGTTTGTCGTGAGCTTTCGCTGACAAGGCAATTTTACCAATCATGGCACCCACTTCAGTTGCGGTTTCCCACTGTGGCTTACCCGTTTCTTGGGCTATGGTTTCAGCGATTTCGGCTTTATTAGCTTCTAGTTCTGCGCGGTACGCTTCTACAATGGTCAAGCGGGTTTCATAGCCCAACATAAACCAATCAAACTGCGCCGCGCGAGCGGCATCGACAGCTGCATTCACTTGTGTGGCAGTCGCAGTGTTACCTTGCCAAATGACGTCACCGTTGGCAGGGTTTTTTGAGTTAATATCATGACCTTCGCCAGCTAACCACTGACCTTTAATATATTGTGTCATTTCTTGCTCCTACATTGCTAAAACACGAATTTGCTCGCCTTCGCTAACCATAAGACCGGCGGCGATTTCAGGACTAAGCAGTACATTGTCGTGTTCATCAGAGACCAATAATTTTATCGCTGATGCACGATAATCAGCGAGTGAAGTGTTGGATATAATAAAATGGTGATCGGCATGTAACATTTTGCCGATGTTAACCGTGAGTAAGCGACTTTTCTTTACTGAGCGAATATCACTAATTGAACATTCAACCGTTGGGCCGCCATCAAAAATATCGACGTAATTGCGGAACCTAAATCCTTCAGCTTGCAGTAAACGCAGTGCTGGCTTAGTATTTTTATGGACTTCACCGATCACTTTTTGGGCTTTTTTAGGCAACATACACACGTAAACAGGGTTTCGCGGCATCATTTCGGCCATAAACGCTTTTTTGCCTAAGCCAGATAAATAATCGGCTTCAATAAAGTCGATGCCTAAAAAATGATGCTGTAGCCATTCGTAAAAAGGTGAGTCGCCATGGTCATCACTAACACCGCGCATTTCAGCTATCACAGTTTCACCAAAGCGATGCTGATGTTGGGCTAATAATAAAAAACGTGATCGCGACAACATTCGACCATTGTTACCTTTACGATAACCGTCTTTTAAAAACAAGGTACACAGTTCCGCGGCGCCCGTGTAGTCATGGCATAATGTCAGGGTTTCAACTTCATTACGGACCGATATTTGTTGAGAGTGGTATACCTCAGTACCTAAACGGTAATGATAAAAAGCATCTTCCATGCCGACAGCCGCTTCAATACCACAGGTACCAACAACTTCATTGGTTTTCATGTCTTCAAGCACCATCAAATAACCTTCGTCAAAAGGTTTATCAACATGCTTGATAAAAGATGCCTCTGCCCTAGCAATCTTTGAACGCAGTAACTCTTCGTTAACTGGTAAAGATGTAAAACCGTGGCCTGACTCGACTGCGATACTGTAGAGTGCATCGTAATCACTTGCACGGATAGGACGTATGATTAACATCTTAATCTCCTCATTGCGCCACAAGCAAACAGCGCTGAAATACATTTCGGCGCATATTTACGTTGTCAGCGTACCCAAACAAAAAAGTGCACGCTGGGGGTGCACTTTTTGCTAATTAACCTGCAACCACTTTTGCTACAGCGCGTTCAAAACGCAATAAGCCTTCTGCGATATCAGCTTCTGGGATCACTAATGAAGGAGCAAAACGCACAACGTTTGCACCGGCCATCAAACTCATTAAGCCTTCAGCAACTGAGGCTAACAAAAACTCGCGACTACGACCTTCATATTGCTGATTTAATACCGCACCAATTAACAAGCCTTTACCACGCACTTCACTAAATACGTTGTATTTGGCATTAATTGCCGCTAAACCATCACGAAATAGCTGTTCGCGATGTTTAACTCCGTCCAGTACTTCTTTGGTATTAACCACATTCATTACCGCATTTCCTACAGCACAAGCCAGTGGGTTGCCGCCATAAGTAGAACCATGAGTACCGATTTTTAAGTGAGCGGCAATTTTTGCTGTTGTTAGCATTGCGGCGATAGGGAAGCCACCGCCCAGCGCTTTGGCACTGGTTAAAATATCAGGCACGATATCAGTACCCATGTAAGCAAATAGCTCACCGGTTCGGCCTACGCCCGTTTGTACTTCATCAAAAATCACTAATGCGTCGTGCTTATCGGCTAAACGACGTACCGCTTTTAAGAACTCAGGCTCACCGTCGATAATCCCGCCTTCACCTTGAAGAGGTTCAAGCATGATGGCACAAGTCTTATCAGAAATAACCGCTTCAAGTGCAGCGATATCATTAAAAGGCACGTGAGTAATACTTTGTGGCTTAGGGCCAAAACCGTCAGAATAAGCAGCTTGTCCGCCTACGGTTACCGTAAAGAATGTACGGCCATGGAACGCTTTATCAAATGCGATGATTTGATCTTTATCAGCACTATGGTTGTCTAGTGCATAACGACGAGCCAATTTTAAGGCGGCTTCATTCGCTTCAGCACCTGAGTTAGCAAAATATACCCGCTCAGCAAAAGTGGCATTAACTAACTTTGTGGCTAATTCAAGCGCTGGCTCGTTAGTCATTACGTTTGATAAATGCCATAACTTTTCGCTCTGCTCTTTTAATGCAGACACTAAAGCAGGGTGACAATGACCTAAACAATTTACTGCAATACCACCAGCGAAATCGATGAATTCTTTGCCTTCTTGATCCCACACTCGGCTACCTTTACCGCGTACAGGAATAACCGCGGCAGGCGCATAATTAGGCACCATAACTTCATCAAATTGGGCACGGGTTAGATTCATTTCTACACTCATTGCATTTTATCCTTCAGGTTGTAAACGGCTTCAAAGCCGCTGTTTCCGCTGTTTGCTTTATATTCTGTTAGTTCATTAGCGGAAGTTTGTATTATTTATGCGACATTATTAGCGAAAATGTGATCAAAATACCAGTTCAGTACAATTAACTTGTGCAGGCTTGCTTGGCATTGTGCATAAAGATTTAAAAAACATGCCTAAACAATGCGCTTATTCAGGGGTATGGAGCATAACTAGTCATAAAAAAACTTATTTGACTCGATTTTGTGTGGCTATTCATCAAAAGTGAATAATTACACAGATTTAACATTTCCAACTCTGACAGAGATAGTCGGTTTAAAGTAAATCAAGCTTACGAAAATTTTGCCCTTTAAGCCGAATTAATTCTTGATCTGAAAATTGATAATAATCAAACATAATTCGCTTTTCTTGTGGATCGATTTGTTGTTGCTCTTCTAACAAAAGCACTTTGGCATAACAACTGGCCTTAGCCACTATCGCGGCATCAGCTGACAACTCGGTGAAATGGTAATCGTGATCTAACTCTTTTAATACTAAGGTTATCGGAGAGTCTTCAAATTTAAGTAATGTCAGCAATTGCCAATTTAAACGATGGCTATGTTGTATCACTTGATCTAACACCGCTTGCGCAGGAAAATCAGTTGCCATAATGGCATCGTAAACTTGTTTTTCGCCACTGTGACTGGCCTCTCTGAGCCATGTCCCCCAAGTGTTATCAAACATATGCCCACTTTGGCTGAGTATGATGGAGGTAGAAAATTGATACATTAAGGCACAGCTATAGGCCAAACTCGGCGCTTCATTATGTAACTCAGCTAACGTTTGCGCCGCAATGGCACTTACCATGCTATATCGCCTTAGCTTTCTGGTTATCCACAATAAGTTAGCATTACCTGAAGGTAACCAATGACGTAAGCAAAAATAAGGGATCAGTAAGCGTAAATTCTCAATCCCGATATAGTTAAGCACCAGCTTAATGTCAGTCACTTGCACATCGGTATGTTTGGGCCGTCGGTGACCTGATGCCGGACTGTTAATTAAATTGATTAAATCACGAGATAACCAGCTAATACTTTCAATAATGGGTCGAAGTCGATTAATGTTAAGGTCTGAATGTAATAATAAATCGAGCAGTAAAATTTGGCTTTCGCTAATTCCCGATGCCTCTAATACCATTTGTGGATGCGCTAATTGATGCTCTATCGCATGATTAACCGTATGGGTTAACTGTGCAGACACCTCAAGAAATACATTTTTTTCTTTAGCTTGTTTTTCGAGGCGCACTTTTAATGCTTGACGCTCAATATCAAGCTTATTGGCACTCTGTTCTAACTCAACGCTCAACTCATCAGGCATAGCATTGGCTTTGTGCTTACCCACAATAAGTTGTTTATAGAGCCGGCGCTCAATCTCGATGACTTTTCCGGGCCGAACTCCACCTGCTATTGATATTGCCACTTACATTGCCTTTTACTGTTTTTATCGCTTAATCATAAAAATTATGGCTTCTCAAAGGAAGCCATAATCGATATTTATTTGTTTTTTTGAATCCAGAGCCAATTAGTTAAGTTCTTGATCAAACAATTTATAAATACGACGATACTGGTCTAACCAACTTGAAGCTTGCTTAAATCCATGCGGCTCAACCGGATAGATTGCCATTTCAAACATCGGTTTTTCTAATTCAATCAGACGTTGAACCATGCGCACACTATCTTGAAAAAATACGTTGTCATCTACTACACCACTCATGATCAGTAATGGTTTCTGTAAACCTTGAGCATATTCTATCGGTGAGCTACGCTCATAGGCGATAGGATCAACGTCAGGCGTATTTAAAATATTTGACGTGTATGGCGCATTATAATGGGCCCAGTCTGTTACAGGGCGTAATGCCGCCCCTGCTTGGAATAACTCAGGTTCATTAAACAGCGCCATAAAGGTGAGAAATCCACCGTATGAACCACCATAAGTACCAACACGTTTGCTATCAACGTTAGCATTTTTCGCCAGCCAAGCCACACCGTCTATCAAATCTTCAACTTCAGGATGACCCATATTACGATAAATTGACGTACGCCAGTCACGTCCATAACCTTTTGAACCGCGATAATCCATGTCCATCACCACATAGCCTTGTTGGGTAAGTAAGTTATTGAACATAAATTCACGGAAGTAGCCTGAAAAACCATAATGGGCATTTTGTAAATAACCGGCTCCATGGTTAAACACCACGGCTGGATATTTATCAGCTTGTTGAGGATCATAATCTTGTGGCAAATAAACCCGGGCGTAAATTTGCCCCGCGCCATGGCTTGAAGGTACTGTGACTATTTGCGGTGCTTGCCAAGGATATTGTGTAAACGCTGTGCTGGTATAATGGGTTAATTGGCTAATTTCGCCACCAATAGATTGAATGTATAGCTCATCAGGGTGCACAGCAGAAGAAGCCGTTAATAACAGTGATTGCCCATCAGGGCTTAAGCTGTAATCCAATGTGCCTAACCACTGAGTCAGTTGTTCTGTTTTGCCGCTGGCAATCTCTACACGGTAAACATTATAGCTACCTGGGTGGTCTTTATTGGCACGATAATAAAGATGTTTTGCATCGGGTGATAAAGTCACATTATCAACCACAAATTGGCCATTAGTTAAGGCTGTTACTTCATTAGAGGCTGTTTTGATATATAGCTGAGAAAAACCAGACTCTTCAGATAAGTAGTACATGCTATCGGTACCGGTTATCCAACCAAATTGATTAAAATTATAATTTACCCAAGCATCATCATGTAATCTGTGTTCGGTTATCAGCTTGCCTTTTTGAAGATCAACACTGGCGATCCAGCGATCTTTGTTGTCAACGGCTTCCAGCATCACTAATAATTTATCGTCAGACTCATGCCACTGAATTGCACTCTGACTCCATTCCCAATCTTGCATTAACTGGACTAAACGTGGTGTTTTTTCGCTTTTATAGCTTTTGCCTTGGGCCTTAGCATTTTCAGTTTTGACACTTGCCAGTACGTCTTGATCAAAACCTGTTAGACCTTCGATGGTAATGTCTTTTTTATTGTGTTCAACAAGATCAAGTAGCACTAAACGTTGTCCAGGAAAGACATCTTCAGCCACTCGAGCACGAGAAGGCACGGGAACGACATAACCCTCTTGGCCCAAATAATTGGGCATAATGTCGTGTTCTGCACGCCAATCATAATTTTTATCAGTCAATGCCAATATCACGTAACGTCCATCAGGTGACAAGCTCATTTCTGAAACCACTTCGGCATCACCTAAATACCAAGGTTTAGCTGAAAAAGTAGGATCGGCTTTAGCCAATGAGTCACGGTATTCATCACGTGTGACACTGTTATCATGTTCCCTGGCAACATAGTTAATTAATCTGTGCTGTTGCTTAGCGATAAAGCTACTGGGTGCTTGCGTCGCTTTAGGTTCGTTTTCCATTTGGATGGCGGCAATTTGTTCCATTAGCTCGCTAGACTGGTGCACCCGAAAAATATTATTACCTTGCCAGAATGCAAGGTCGCCACCCGTTAAAAAACGCACCCCATTAATGGCATCATTTTGACGGGTAATTTGCTTTATTTCACCATTTGATAAGTCTTTTACAAATACGTTACCTTGATAAATATAGGCTTTTTGAGTCTTTGCCTGATCGAATACGCCATTACGTTGATCGGCAAGGTGTAGCTGATTGAGTGCAAGTTTGTTTGCCTCAGACTGTCCAATAGCTTGTTGATAAAAATCACGGACCGGAGATTGATGTGCTTGGCGACTGAAATATACCGATTGACTGTCATCGCTCCAATAAGCTCCTTGAGCAAAGATTCCCATCCAATCTGGATTGGCCATAATTTGATTAAGTGTCAACGGCTGCTGGGCTTTTGGAGGCGGTGCTAATGGTACGGTCAATGCACTTGCGCTGGGGGTTACGATAGCAGAGGTATTGTTAATATCTGTGGCGGCACAGCCACTCATTATGGCCAAAGAAAGTGCACTCAGCGCAATGTTTCGCATAAAGCTTGTCATGATCATCCCTTTTATTATTTTTAAGCGCTATTTATAGCATAATTGCCGCGTGACTTTAGCCCGATTGGTTGCAGAAGTTGTAACAGAATAAGTGATTATCAACCTAAAAATAGACTGTGAATAACACTTTATAGATGTAAAAAGTTATCCAATAGTTCATGACCTTGCTGAGTCAATATAGACTCAGGATGAAACTGAACACTGTAAATACCTAAATCAGCATGGCTCATTGCCATAATTTCACGACCATAAATTGGGTCATCAAACCACGCATCCAGCCTAAAGCCATTGGGAACATGATTAATCAACAATGAATGATAGCGAGTCACCTGCAGCGGAAGTGCTAACTGAAAAAATAATCCCTGTTGATTATGTTCAATCAAGCTGGTTTTACCGTGCATAACACGTTTTGCACGTATAACGTCAACGCCAAACGCTTGGGCGATAGCTTGATGTCCTAAACAGACACCCAGAATGGGAATTTTACCCGCAAAGTGTTTAATCGCCGCAAGTGAAATACCCGCTTCATTTGGAGTACACGGACCGGGAGAAATGATTAAATGAGTCGGTGCTAATGCTTCAATTTGTTCAATGGTGATGTCATCATTTCGCTTAACCAGTATCTGTTGCCCAAGCGCTTGGAAGTACTGTACTAAGTTAAACGTAAAAGAATCATAATTATCAATCATCAACAACATTATGGGTTCCACTTCGTTATAAATTTTTTGTGGCACAACAATTTTAGCTTAAAAAAAACCAGCCTTGCGACTGGTTTTATGTGCTGATAACTAATCGTTACTTCACCACAGTTAAATGGTTTTTACGCTTAGCTTTATCATCTGGATCCGTCGATTTAGGCGATGGTGGCAATGTCGAAGTATCATCAACAGATTTCATTGATGGTGGCACAGATGATAAATCATCATCTTCACCTTCGATCATGTACGCATCTTCCATATCAAACACCGTGCCAGCGCCGTTTTCACGAGCATAAATGGCGACGATAGATGCCATAGGTAAATAGACATTTTGTGGTACACCACCAAAACGTGCATGAAACTCAACAGCATCATTGGACATGTGAAGATTAGACACCGCTCCGGTGGCAATATTCAGGACGATTTGACCGTCTTTGACAAATTGCTGCGGAACTTGCGTACCGTTAACAAATGCATCCACAACTACGTGTGGCGTCAAATGGTTATCCATCAACCACTCATAGTAAGCACGCAACAAATATGGACGATTAGCTGTTATTGGTTTCATTACATGCCCATGCGCATTTCGCGCTCAGCCTCAGTTAACGATGCCTTAAATGATTCACGTTCAAAAATACGGGTCATATAAGCACTGATATCTTTCGATGTACGAGGATCTAAGTGAATACCTAATACTGGTAGACGCCATAATAATGGGCCTAAGTAACAATCAGATAAACCAAACTCTTCGCTCATGAAGTATGGCATTTCAGCAAATACTGGCGCTAGAGCAATCAAGCTTTCAGTTAACTCTTTACGCGCAGCATCAGCTTTTTCACCTTTACGGATACGCTCTACAAGCGCATACCAGTCAGTGTCGATTCTGTGCATCATTAAACGGCTTTGGCCGCGAGATACTGGGTATACAGGCATTAATGGAGGATGTGGAAAACGCTCATCCAAATATTCCATAATAATGCGTGATTCGTACAACACTAGCTCACGATCAACTAAGGTCGGTACTGAGTTGTATGGATTTACTTCAAGTAAATCTTCAGGCATCTCACTTGGGTCTACCTGTAAAACATCAACGGTAACCCCTTTTTCAGCCAATACGATACGTACTTGGTGACTATATAAATCATCGGCACCAGAAAAAAGTGTCATGATAGAGCGCTTGTTGGCAGCAACAGCCATTGATACCCTCCAGAAACTAAAAAAAACAAAACAAACGAGGGGGCTAAGCCCCCCGTTTACAATATGCGGATGGTGTATATTAACCGTTATTGATGGCTAGTGTACATCTTTCCAGTATTCTTTCTTCAACAAATAAGCAATGATGAAGAAAATAAACAGGAATCCAAGTACCCACCAGCCTAAAGCTTCACGCTCTAACTGAACAGGTTCAGCAGAATAGACTAAGAAACCGGTGATATCACGCACCGCTTGGTCGTATTCTTCTGCACTCATTTTGCCACCAGTAGCAGGGTTTAGACCTACTAATTCAACCGTTTCAACACCGTCAATTACTTTCTTTTCATAATGAGGAGTTGCAAGACCTTGCAGGTCTTGTAAAACATGTGGCATACCCACTAATGGGAACACGGTATTGTTGGCACCAAATGGACGAGTCTCATCTGCATAGAAACCTTTTAGGTAAGAATATACCCAATCAGCTCCACGTACACGAGCAACTAACGTTAAATCTGGAGGCGCAGCACCAAACCATTTAGCCGCATCTGCAGTAGGAATTGCGTTTTCCATTAGATCACCGATTTTAGCATTGGTGAACATGTACTTATTACGCATATCATCGTTAGAGATACCTAAGTCAGTGGCAACACGCTCATAGCGTTGGTATTGCGTGCTGTGACATCCAGAGCAGTAATGTTGGAATAAATCCACACCACGCTCTAATGACGCTTTATCATGTAAATCAACGTTAGCGCTTTCTAAATGAACACCATGTCCACTTGCTGCCATTGCGAGAGATGGCAGTAATGTAACTAATGCAATTAATAACTTTTTCATTAGTGTGTCACCCTCGTTGGCACTTCTTTTGTTTTCTCATTTTTACTGTAGAACCATAAGGCTACAAAGAAACCAAAATAAGTGAAAGTGAATACACGTGCCGCTATAGTTAACTCAGGCGTTGCAGGAACGACACCTAAATAACCAAGAATGATGAACGACACAGTAAATTGTGCAATGTTGATTTTGTGAGCCAAACTACGGTAGCGGATAGACTTCACTTTACAACGATCAAGCCAAGGCAGAATAAACAGCACAGCAATCGACAGACCCATAGCAACAACACCGATTAACTTATCAGGAATTGCACGCAAAATGGCATAGAAGGGTGTGAAGTACCAAACAGGCGCTATGTGATCAGGGGTCTTCATTGGATTAGCCGCTTCAAAGTTTGGCTTTTCAAGGAAATAACCACCGCCTTCAGGCATAAAGAACAGCACATAACAGAACACGATCAAGAAACCAGCTACACCCATAATATCTTTTACAGTGTAATAAGGGTGGAATGGAATACCATCAATGGGCCATCCGTTCTCATCTTTGTTCTTTTTAATCTCGACGCCGTCTGGGTTATTCGAACCCACTTCATGTAATGCAATTAGGTGTAAGAACACCAACACAACCAATACAAGTGGTAACGCAATAACATGCAGTGCGAAGAAGCGGTTTAATGTTGCGCCAGAAATAACGTAGTCACCACGGATCCACAATGTTAGGTCATCACCAATAATAGGAATGGCACCAAACAAAGAGATAATGACCTGCGCGCCCCAGTAAGACATTTGTCCCCAAGGCAGTAAGTAACCCATGAATGCTTCAGCCATCAGCACAAGGAAAATCAACATACCAAATAGCCATAAGAGCTCTCTTGGTTTTTGATAAGAACCGTAAATTACCCCACGGAACATGTGCATATAGATCACAAAGAAAAACGCCGATGCACCGGTAGAGTGCATATAACGAAGTAACCAGCCGTAATCAACATCACGCATTATGTATTCAACAGAAGCAAACGCACCTTCTGCTGTAGGTACGTAATTCATGGTTAACCAAATACCTGTCAGTAACTGGTTAACTAATACTAATAATGCTAATGAACCAAAGAAATACCAAAAGTTAAAGTTCTTTGGTGTCGCATACTGACCCACATGACGGTTATAAGTTGCCGTCATTGGGATGCGTGCATCAATCCAATCAATTAAATTCTTAACCATTACGCCGCTCCTGTGTCTACACCGATGATAACGTTAGCATCACCGATATATTTGTGCGGTGGGACCACTAGGTTTAATGGTGCAGGAACACCCTGGAATACCCGACCAGCCATGTCAAATTTAGAACCATGACAAGGACAGAAGAAACCAGATGTCACGCCTTCAACCTGCTCACCGAATGAATCAGGCAGATAAGTTGGCGAACAACCTAAGTGAGTACAAATACCGACTGCAATAAAGAATTCAGGCTTAATAGAACGAGCAGGGTTAGTTGCATATTCTGGTTGCTGTAATTCTAAAGAAGCAGGATCGCGTAATTGACTGTCTAATGTTTTAAGATTATTTAGCACAGCTTCTGTACGACGAACGACCCAAACCGGTTTTCCACGCCATTCGACACGAATTAACTGACCTGGTTCTACTTTACTAATATTTACTTCGACCGGCGCACCTGCAGCTTTCGCCTTGGCACTCGGATTCCATGACTTGATGAAAGGAACCGCTACAGCGACAGCACCAGCACCACCTACTACGGCGGTTGCGGCTGTCAGGAATCTGCGACGTCCGGTATCGACTGGCGCATTGCTCATCCACTTATCTCCCAGAGGGTGTTGGAATTTTTATATTTCAATACTTTAGCGACCAAAAAGGTAAAACGCTAAAATCATAGTTTGAGGCGGTGCTCATTATAGCGAAAAATTAGAACCAGATCATAGTGAAAACATACATCTATGTTGAGGATATTAACATTTTTTTCAAAAGCGCATATAAATCAACCGTCCCGCAACAATTAGCAGCAACTTAATTAGTAAAAAAAACCGCGTTAACACTTAGTTAAATCAGCAATTTATCGACATTAGACAGTAAAAAACGTCTCAAAGCTTCACTATTGTCATTTACCAAAGTTTTTTGCAAAACTAAATTCAAATTACAGACATAAAAAAGCTCGGTAAAAACCGAGCTTTTTTTTAGGCTAAAAAAATATCAACGCTATTTTCCGCTAGATGATTTCATGTATTTGAAGAAATCGCCTTCAGGTTCTAACACCATAATGTCATTTTTGCCGGAAAAACTTTCTTTGTAGGCTTCTAAGCTACGTAAAAAGCTATAAAACTCAGGATCTTTACCGTAAGTATCAGCATAGATTTTTGCCGATAATGCATCACCTTCACCACGAACGGTCAAGGCGTTACGCTCAGCTTCAGCAATCTTAACCGTGACATTCGCATCAACAGTCGCGCGAATAATCTCAGCTTGCTCTTTACCTTCTGCACGGTGCTCTTTCGCCACAGCTTGGCGTTCGGCGCGCATACGTTGATAAATACTGATACTGACATTAGCAGGTAAATTAATTTGCTTAACACGTACATCAACCACTTCAATGCCAAGACTCTGAGCACTTTCAGAAGCATTTTCTAATGCATCGTTTTGCAATTCATCGCGTTTACCTGACACAATTTCCTTGATCGTCCGGCGACCAAATTCAGTGCGCAAATCGTTACTGATTTTGGCTTGTAATAAGCTTTCTGCATTGGCTTTAACACCGCCATTGGTAGAAAGATAATACGTTTTAAAATCACGAATACGCCACTTAACATAGGAGTCGACCATTAAGTCTTTCTTTTCAGAAGTAACAAAACGATCCGCTGCACCGTCCAATGTCTGGATACGAGCATCCATATAGCGCACTTTATCCACTACGGGTAATTTAAAGTGAAGGCCTGGAGCAAATACCTTTGTGACGTCTTCATCTTTAAGGACTTTACCAAAGCGGGCTACAATTGCGCGTTCGCCTTCGTTTACCACCATCATAGATGAAAAACCAACCCCTAAAATGACCACAAGAATGATCAGAGCTAATCTACCCATTGTTAGTTCCTCCCTTGGCGAAGACGATCTTCGCGGCTGAGACGACCATCAGACGACATGCTCGTAATAGGCGTATTGACACCATCACCTGATCCCGAATTAATGTGACGCTCCGTCTCAGGTTGTACTTGATTGCGCGGATTCTTAGAAGAATCCATCAGTTTATCCAAAGGTAAATACATTAAATTACCGCTATTCTTCGTGTCAATGAGTACTTTATTAGTATCAGCCAGCACGGATTGCATCGCATTAATGTATAAACGATTACGGGTCACATCAGGCGCAGCTTTATACTCAGGTAATAACTTCTCAAATCGAGCGACTTTACCTTGAGCTTCAAGAACTTCACGCTGTTTATAAGCACTAGCTTGCTGTGTCATTCGTTCTACTTGGCCACGCGCTTTAGGTTCAATTTCACGCGCATAGGCTTCAGCTTCGCGAATAAAGCGTTGTTGATCTTCCTGAGCTGAAATAGCATCATCAAATGCATCTTTCACTTCTTCTGGAGGACGAGCGGGTAAAAAGTTAACGTCACGAACTTTTAAGCCTAGTTTATACGGCTCAATAATACGCTCTAACTCTGTCCAAGTATCACGACGAATACCATCACGTCCAGTGGTTAAAATGTCATCCATACGATTATGGCCAATGACATAACGCAACGCACTATCGGTCGCTTCACTTAAACTCGAATTGGCATCAACAGCACTGAATAAATATGAATAAGCATCTGATACGCTATATTGAATCACGAGTTCAACATTCACGACGTTTTCATCAGATGTCAGCATTCTGCCAGATGCTGGAATCGAACGGACCGTTTCCACGTCGACGGTAATCACTTCATCAATAAAAGTGGCTTTCCAATGTAAACCGGAACTCACTTCACCGATGTGATCACCAAAACGAAGTAACACACCACGCTCAGCTTCTTTAACCGTGTATAAACCCGACAATGCCCAAATAATTAAGGCAATAACGACAAATACAATCAATAAAGATGAATTAAATGGTAGACCTGAGGCGCTATTGCCCCCCTTGCCACCAAAACGTTTTGATAGGTTACGAAAGACTTCGTCAAGATCCGGTGGCCCTTTATCGTTACCACCTTTATTTCCCCAAGGGTCTTTGTTCCCCTTGTTACCGGGCTCATTCCAAGCCATTTAGCACTCCATAATTGGATGAAATAAATGAGATTAACAAGAGGTGTCTACTTCTGAAGATTCAAAAATAAATGCCTCTAATTCCCCCTGACTCTGTTTAGCTAATCGGCGCCAATCGGCCTCCGATAAACGAACAGACAAAATACAGTTCCCCAGATCGTCATACTCTTTCTGCTGTATTGCATCTAGCCGATAAAACTGGCCAAGATAATGTCCTGCTGATGCAGGTATTTTCAATGTAAGCTCGCAAATAACTTGACCGATTAATTCGGTTATAGCTTTAAGCAGCAAATCAAATCCAATGCGTTTTTGCGCAGAGACCCAAACCCTCTCAGGTTTACCGTCTTCACCGTAATCGATACGGGGCGCGAAATTTTCAAGTAAATCAATCTTGTTACATACTACTAATTGAGGAATCTCATCTGCATCAATTTCTTCCAATACATTTTGTACTTGGTCAAAATTTTCAGCCATATTTTCATCTGCACAATCAACGACATGTAAAAGAATTTCTGCTTGTCGAGTTTCTTGTAATGTGGCCTTAAATGCCGCAACAAGGTCATGAGGTAAATGACGAATAAACCCAACAGTATCCGCTAAAATTACCGCACCATCAGGTAATGATAACTTACGTAGCGTCGGATCCAATGTTGCAAATAACTGATCGGCAGCATAAACGTCCGATGACGTTAACGCATTAAATAATGTCGATTTACCCGCGTTGGTATAGCCCACTAAAGAAACGGTCGCTAAGTCACTGCGCTTACGAGCTCGGCGGCTTTGCTCACGTTGTTTATCCACTTTATCAAGGCGACGATTGATATTCTTGATCCGGCCTCGTAATAAACGTCGGTCTGTTTCAAGCTGAGTTTCACCCGGCCCTCGCATCCCGATACCACCTTTTTGTCGCTCTAAATGAGTCCAACCTCGAATTAAGCGTGTCGACATGTGGCGCAATTGCGCTAGCTCCACTTGCAACTTACCTTCATGAGTTCTTGCTCGTTGAGCAAAAATATCAAGAATAAGTGTCGTTCGGTCTAATACTCGACACTGACATACCAATTCAAGATTACGTTCTTGAGCAGGGCTCAATGCATGATTAAAAATAACTACATTGGCCTCAGTAGCAGCGACCATAGCAGCCAGTTCTTCAGCTTTACCGGTACCAATAAAAAACTTACGATCCGGCGAACGTCTGCTGCCAGTAATCACCCCAATAGAGCGAGCACCAGCAGATTCAACTAACAACTGTAACTCAATAAGATCTTCTCGACGCTCTTCATCAGAAAAGTCTATATGAACCAATACAGCTGTTTCACCCGCTTCATAACGATCAAACAAAAATTATATTCCTTTTCAATTATTCAACATCACTTTCTTCACCATTGGCAGTACCTTGGTGAGCAGAAACGTTAAATGGGCGTGCTGGTACGACTGTTGAAATAGCGTGTTTGTAAACCATTTGGCTTACCGTATTTTTCAACAAGATAACAAATTGATCAAACGACTCAACTTGGCCTTGTAATTTGATACCATTCACTAAATAGATAGAGACGGGTACACGCTCTCGACGCAATGCGTTCAAAAATGGGTCTTGTAAAGATTGCCCCTTAGCCATTTCAATTTCCTTTTTTTATTTTATAAATATGTTGAATTAAGTTTTATTGTTTAGTTTTAGTATTATACAGCAACGCCAAATTAGCTAGTTGCTTTGTTGCATAAGCGTAACTAAATTTCCTTCTGCACCACTTTCAAGCCACTGTAAATCGGGCCAACTCCTCAACCATGTTAATTGACGTTTGGCCAATTGCCTAGTGGCTGCAGTAGCTTTTTCGACCATTGTCGTATGATCAAATTCATTATCTAGGTACTGCCAGCACTGTCTGTAACCAACACAACGCATAGACGGTAGCTCTAAATGCAAATCGTTACGCGCTTTTAAACGCGCAACTTCTTCGATAAAACCTTGTTCTAACATCATATTAAAGCGTTTAGCGATTAATTGATGTAAAATTTTTCTGTCGGTTGGTGCAATAGCAAATTGCACTACATTATACGGCAAAGCGGCTGACTTCGTTTGAGTCAATTCAGTCATTGTTTTACCACTGATCCGATATACCTCTAGTGCTCGCGACAATCGTTGTGGATCGTTAGGATGAATTCTTTCTCCCGCGACGGGATCAATGTCACACAACTCTTGATGCAGCGCGTCCCAACCTTGGGTTTGAGCTTGAGCTAATATTTGCTGCCTAATGCCGTTATCAGCAGCGGGTAAAGGTGACAAACCTTCTAACAATGCCTTAAAGTACATCATGGTACCACCCACGAGTAAAGGCGTCTTACCTCGGCTAACAATGTCTTCTATAGCCAATAAAGCATCACGGCGAAAATCTGCCGCTGAATAACTTTCGCTTGGATCAAGAATATCAATTAATTTATGCGGCGCTAATTGCAGTTCTTGCAAACTCGGTTTAGCAGACCCTATATCCATGTCACGATAAATCAATGCTGAATCGACTGAGATAATCTCACAATTATGTTGCGTCGCCATTTCAATGGCTAGTGCCGTTTTGCCTGAGGCGGTAGGCCCCATTAAAAAAATCACTTTTGGCTTATCGACACTGTTCACGTTAATAATCTTTCATCCAATTGTGCCAAGGCAATATGTGTTCTTGGTCATAACAAATTTGTTTAGTTTCTTCGTCAAGTGAACAAAATCGCTGCCATAAGGCTGGCGCGGGCTCAAATTGCGATAAACTTTGTTGTGCAAGCCAACTCACAATAGCACTGTCTTTCGGTTGTTCTAATTGTATCCATTGTAGTAACTCAGGGATCACAATAGCAAGTTGGCTTTCCCTCAAATATGGGGGCACTTTTTTAATTATCAACTGCTGGAAGCGAATTGTTAATTCAATACCCATTTGGCGCAGTAACAGATCACGTATCACTAATGTTTCTGTCCAATCCAAATCTGCTGCAATAGACACTGGCATTAATAATGGCTGAGACACTAAACCATTAACAAACTTGGCTGCAACCTCTTCCTTTCTCACTGTCAACAACACCTGTTTTATTGGCAGTAATGACAGCTTATCATCTTTACAAATAACCCAATGCTCACCCGCTAATATGGGCGGCATTGCAACTTGAGTCGTCACTTCATTAACATATGATACTGGGGTATTCATCGGGGTATGCAGCAAATGTCCATAATTGGCAATGGCCGTCTTATTGACCCCTGAGGAAGATGCAATGGTGGGCTTTTTATCATAACTAGGCTTAATTGCAGCTGAATAGCCACCAGATAAGTCATTATTCTTTCCCGGAACATGCATCGAACCGAATGGGCTAACACTGTTAATCGCCTTGTCAGGCTCATGATTAAGTGTAAAGGCGTCTTCAGTGGTGTCGACGATATTGGCATTATGCAACAAGGTTGACTCTGTGTGCATCGGTGCGACATTATCATGGTGATGTAATTCAACATCAGGCAAAGACAATACAGGCATTTGCACTAACGCTGACTGTACCGTTTGTAGAATAAAGTCATGTACATAACGAGATTGATGAAAACGCACTTCGTGCTTGGCTGGGTGTACATTCACATCAACTTGGTGTGGATCAAGCGATAACATCAGCACATATCCCGGCTGATGCTCAATGCCATATTCAGCAAAAGCTTGTTTTACGGCATGATTAACCAGACGATCTCTGATTAATCGTCCATTGACATAAAAAAAGCTGGTATCTGTGATGACACTGTCATGTGGTGATTGTAAATAACCACTTAATAATAAACCATCATGTTCACACTCAATGCTCAACGCCTGTTCTGCAAAGGCTTTCCCACAAATTTGAGCTAATCGTTGCTGGGTCTGGATCTCGGTATTGGCAGGTCGATACTGGCGAACTAATTTACCATTATGTGTCAAGGTAAAGTGAATATCGTTGCGAACAATCGCAATCCGTTTTAACCACTCATCAATATGGGTAAATTCCGTTTTGTCGCTTTTTAAAAAACGACGTCTTGCGGGAGTATTAAAAAATAAATCCACCACTTCAATCGTTGAGCCTTGCGGATGTGCGGCAGGCGTGACCTTAACGTCCATTTGCGAGCCTTCAGCAAAGGCCTGCCAAGCTTCAGATTGTTGAGCGGTTTTTGAGGTTAAAGTTAACCGAGACACTGAGCTAATGCTGGCCAAAGCTTCACCACGAAAACCAAAGCTTAAAATAGCTTCTAGGTCATCTAGTGTATGTACTTTTGAGGTAGCATGACGCGATAGAGCCAAGGCTAACTCATCTTTAGGGATGCCCGCACCGTTGTCGCGAATACGAATAAGCTTGCTTCCCCCTTTGTCGATATCTATATCAACTCTAGTGGCACCAGCATCAAGACTATTTTCAACCAGTTCTTTGACCACCGAAGCCGGACGTTCAACTACTTCACCGGCTGCGATTTGGTTTGCAAGTTGAGGAGGTAGCAGTTGAATGACCATATTATGTCCTAGGGATCACAAGTGTTTGTCCAATACGAACAACGTCTGATTTAAGATTATTCACACTTTTTAGACTACTGATCGACACACTGTAACGCTGGGCGATAATGGATAGAGACTCACCACGTTTAACACTGTGTTTCATATTTAATGTTTTAGCCAATAAAGTATCGGCTGGCGGATTACTCTGAAAATAACGTAACACGCCTTTGTAAATAGCATTTGCAAGCTTTTGTTGATGATTTCCATTAGACAATAACCGCTCTTCACCTGGGTTAGAGATAAAGCCGGTTTCAACTAAAAGAGATGGAATATCAGGAGACTTAAGCACTGCAAAGCTTGCTGATTCAGGCTTTCTTTTGTGTAAGTGGGTAATAGAACCTAAATCGCTAAGAATATCACCCGCGATAGAATGACTTATCGCCATCGAACTGTTCATCGACATATCAAGTAAAGTCATGGCTAAATATTGTTCACTATCGGTGTTTTGAATGATTTCACCAGCACCGCCTAACAACTCTGAGTGTTTCTCTTTTTGCTCTAACCATCGACCAATTTCACTATTGGCTCGGCGCATTGACAAGATCCAAACGGAAGCACCGTTAGGTTGTGGTGAAGTAAAGGCATCGGCGTGGATAGATATCAGTAAATCCGCTTTATTATTGCGCGCTATTTCAGAGCGTTTATTCAAATTAACAAAATAATCGCCACTGCGTGTCATTACAGCGCGCATACCTGACGTTGAATCCACTTTACGCGCTAGGCGCTTAGCAATTTCAAGTACCACACGCTTTTCATGCATACCAGAAGGCCCAATTGAGCCAGGGTCTTCCCCTCCGTGACCAGCATCAATGGCAACAATAATGTCTCGAGCTGACTGATTAGAAGATCGACTAACCGTTTGCACTGCTGACGACCCACCATCGGAGTCCTCTAAGTCTACCACTAGACGGTTTCCGTAAGGTGCTGTTGGCGGCAAAGTAAATAAACTTGATTTTACCGGTTTCGATAAGTCCATAACAAGACGCAATATGCCTTTTTTAGGCGGAGAACTAAAACGGATTTTTTTAATAATTTTACTGTTGTTGGCTATTTTATCTAAATTAATTTTAGCGCCAGTATCTTGAATATCGACCACCAAACGATGAGGGCCGGTTAAGGTAAAACTGTCATATTTGGGCGCTTGAGTTAAATCAAACACCACTCGCGTCGATTCTGGAGCAGCCCAAATACGCACGCTATCAAGTTGATTGGCCGCCCAAACCACGTTAGGCACCAAAAACAACAGCATGTAAAGTACAATGGTAAAAAACGTATTTTTTAAAGTCATTATTATTTGATTTTATTTGATTTTATTTAAAATTGCCTGTCCTGCTGGGGATAAGGCTTGTAATTCAATTTGTCTTTGAGATTCTTTATAACGCAAATGCACTTGGATGTCAGCCCCAGGGAGTAATCCATGACCATTATCAGGCCATTCAACTAGACAGACGCTTCGATCGGTAAAATAATCACGGATACCCATATATTCAAGTTCCTCTGGGTCGGCTAATCGATATAGGTCAAAATGAAACACATCCATATCGTTAAATTCATAGGGTTCTACCAGAGTATAAGTCGGACTTTTTACCGCGCCTTGATGACCCAAACTTTGGATAATGCCTCGACTAAACGTCGTTTTACCAGCGCCTAAGTCCCCAGTGAGATAAATCGTTAAAGGAGGTACAATCCACTGAGCAATTTGTTGCCCAAGCATAACTGTAGCTTGTTCATTTTCAAGGATTTTAACCAGAGATGCCATGTTTTAGGTCTATATCTATTAAAAAGAGTTATAAGAATGCTAAATATACCAGAAGTTACCGGGGAACTCCCATTGTTATGCGGTTATTTTTTGTTAATAAAAAAAGCCAGCTACTGGGAATAGCTGGCAAATTAACACTTCAGGAAGTTATATCAAAGTTTCAATGCGTCGTTTAAATGTCATCCATACGAATTGTGCTGTGAACTAAACGTTTTTGTTGAGTTTGTGCCACTCGCACTAAGTCCATTAATGTATTTCTAATTTCATCGGTTGGGCTACTAATAGCTGTTTTTTCAAGTAACGCGATTAAGCGATTTTCTAGATCTAGATGCAACTCAAGCACTTCGTCTTCTTTCATATTGGCAGGGAGTGAAGTTTCAATGCAACGCTTGCTAAAATCTTCAAAGGTAATGTCTTTATACCAAGTATTTAATATTCTTGAGGGTGCATCGTCAATATAACGCTCTAAAGTCTCGTATATGTGCCTCTGATGTTGCTGGAAATACGTCAGCATCATTTTAACTCTGGAAGAATCAGCATTATTATCTAAACGCTTATATAATTTTTCCATATCGAGATGGCAATTAGCAACATAATCAAGTAGCTCACTTAGTTGTTGGATCCGCATAACACTCACCTCGTTTAACGCCCTAGCATCTTAGGAAATTTATCTTAAGTTGATTATCAAAGATAATCACTGTAAATGATTTGAACAATGTCATGTTTTACTTCACAAGTAGACCATTACTTTAGAGATCCATAAAGAAGTGAGTGCTAGATCACTTCTTTGTTGATTAGAAATCAATTTGCCTTAACAACGCTTGAAAATGAACCGAGTTAAGCAGGTATTGTTAAAAATGAATTGAGTGTCAATGCATAACGAGTGAAGTGGTGAAGACGATAAAGTTGTTTTATGAATGAGTGTTAAACGACCTTCCCGTCATAAACAATGGTTCGAACTGATGACGCTGTTATGACTTCTCGCTTGGCAAACCAAGAGGTATCGCATTTTCTAAACGCGCAACTGAGCTAATTTAGATAAAATTTAGGGAATGTTTACAAGGATTTTTAACTAGGAAAGTGATTTGGAGCGACATATCAGGTTCGAACTGATGACCTATACCTTGGCAAGGTATCGCTCTACCAACTGAGCTAATGTC
>NZ_JBEOPP010000037.1:0-48030 GCF_040310185.1 Shewanella sp. T24-MNA-CIBAN-0130
TTAAGTGATTTATTACCTTGGCATGCCGATCTAAAAGCTTGATGATATCGGGCTCCACCGCTTAATTGACCGCTTACTTTAATAAAGCATTAACCCTCACCGCCCGCGAGTTTGATTTACTGCTTTTTTTAGCCAAACACCCGCAACAAGTCTTTAGCCGCATGCAATTGTTAGAAGCGGTATGGGGTTATCACTACGACGGCTATGAGCACACAGTAAACAGCCATATTAATCGCTTACGCAATAAGCTTTCTGTGTGCTCACCTGAACATGATCTCGTCAAAACAGTGTGGGGCGTAGGCTACAAATTTTCACCACCAGAGGTGCAAGCCCACTAATGAATCGTTTATTTAATCGATTGTTTTTAGCATCAACGATAATAGTGTTATTACTGTTTGTAGCGTTATGGCAATGGTTGCAACTTAACCATGAATTTAACCGTAACCAAATTCAGCAATCACTGCATCTACAACTTGCTGAACACATGGCACACATCAACCCTTTACTATCACAAGGGATAACGTCAGACGCCGCGCTTAAAGAAGCCTTTCATGATTTTATGCTGTTAGGTCCAAGCTTTGAAATTTACACCTTAGACCCAGATGGCAAAGTGATAGCCTATGACGCCAAAGAAGAAAAAATTAAAATTCACCGGGTCGATACTGCAATCATTCAACAGTTTTTAAATGGCGACAACCTGCCAGTACTTGGCACAGATCCGCGCAGCGAAGATACCCACAAGATTTTTTCCGCCAGTAAACTCATCACCGAAGATGGACTGCACAGTGGTTATTTGTATGTCATCATTGGCGGTGAAGATTATGACAGTTGGCAAACACTCATAAATGCCGAAAACCAACCTAAAATCTGGGGCGCCACTATTGGATTTTGGATCATTTTTGCTTTAGTGCTATTTGTAATTTTACTGCGCTATTTTACCCGCCCAATCCAAAAACTCGCTCAAGACTTAACAGAACTTAAAAACACCCCGATGTCAGACAAACTGATACTCCCCCAGCGCTATCGTGGCAGCTTAGAAATAAGCCTGCTGAGCCATCATATCAATCATTTATTGCAAGAAATCCAATTGCAACAACAGCAAGTTAAACGCCAACAACAGGCCAAACACGACTTTTTACTGCATTTGTCACATGACTTAAAAACCCCGCTTACTGCACTATTAGGCTATATCGATACTTGGTTAATATTGCCCGAAAACGAACGTGACCAAGCACTGATCCAATACGCGGCAAACTCAGGCCAAACCTTACAGCAGCTACTGGCTCAACTGTTAGAATTAGCCGCCCTCGAAAATGGCCAAATCGATGCGCAACTGCAACAAGTCAACTTAAGTGAACTGCTTTGCGATATTGAACAAACCTTTACCCCACGAGCGAAAAAACTCGGGGTTCAGTTAGATTTTGACATCAACCATGCCAGCCAAATCTATACCGACCCTGCACTGATGCGCCGCATACTCAACAACTTGGTCGATAACGCCCTGCGTTACACTCCCGCAGGCGGCAAGATACAAATCATCAATGCGCTCCACAACGGCCAACAATGGTTAACCGTGCGCGACACAGGCGCTGGCATGCACCAGCATGAAGTTGACGCCCTGAAACAATTATCGATGACCACATTGTCGTTTGAAGCGAATCAAAGTCTGCCACAACTCGGCGTCGGACTCGCCATCGTCAGGCAGTTATTGGGATTATTGAAATGCAGAATTGAAATAGACAGCCAACCGGGCGTCGGCAGTGAATTTAAGATAGAGCTTGTAACGCAGGGTTAGAGCTGAATTTGTTGTGATTTAACATCTTAATGACCATGATAGACGGTGGCGAATAAGAGTCTACAGTACAAGTGAATATGGGATAAGACTTCCCAAATGCAACTATATATTGCCCTATAGCTCAAAAGTCCAATCCATGGATCACCACATTTTCTGTGTATGGAAAGTAGTGATACACAAAATTTGAGCGTTATAAAGATACTTATAATTAATGAATTTCTCAGGCTCTAATTGGGACCAAATACAAAGTACCCAACCATCACTGGTATTAATATAATGACAAACGAGCACATAAAATATATAGCTCTTTTTTTATCACTTTTGGAAGTAAACTTCTGAACAGAATCTTCATCTATAGCTTGTGCAGCCTTTACTTTAACCGGTAAGAGCATTGCTACAGCATAACTCGGAATTCTCATCCCCATATTATCCCATTGCGGTATGCTTCCACCTGAAGCCTTAATTTTCTTCTCTATAGGGTGTACGGTCATTTGCGCAAAAACCAAATAAGCTATAAAGAAATTGACTAACGGAATACTGCAACACAACCAAAATATACTTTCATAATTTTCCATCATAAATTACCAATTACTGCTTGCATCATAAAGTTTACCCGTAATTTTTTTACCTGCTGTATCGAAACCCAATCCAACAAGAAAACCAACAGAGGCGGCTGCACCAACTCCAATCACAACAGCCCATCCAACTGGTGTAAATACCAGCGCAATACCAACTCCAATGCTATAAGCACTACCTGCTGCGACAGTTCCAGCCGCGAAACCTGCAGAAAAAAACCAATCTGAGTTGAACCAGTGCTTAAGCGGAACCACTAATAATTGCAATAAGCATATAAATTTCTACCTGTTTAGTTTTTAGTTTTCGTCAAAAAAAAGCGAATAGAATATTGCAAATAATAAAAAAATGGCAAGAGAGGCTATAGTATAAATAGCTCTGATACGATCATTTTTAGTTGCAAACTTTCGTACCGAATCTTCATCTACCATTTGCGCTGATTTTGCTTTGATACTAAACATCAGAGATAAAGCATAACTCGATATACGAATTCCCATGTTGTCCCATTTGGGTAATTCTCCTCCAGAACTCTTAATTTTTTTCTCTAAAGGATGAACAGTCAATTGTGCAAAAATTAGCAGTGACACACCAAAATTTATCATTACCAAAATACTGATGATCACAAATAAATCTTTATACTCAAACATTTACAATCACCAACCACTGCTTAATTCATAAACAGATCCTGTTATACCTTTCCCAAACTGGTCAGCTAAATAACCAGCTAAGAATCCAGCAGAAGCTCCCACACCGATACCAATTACCACAGCCCATCCTACGGGAGTAAACGCTAATGTAATGCCTACTGCGACGCCATAAACACTAGTTGTTACGGCTGTCCCGGCTGCGAAACCCATAGAAAAACCGACAGTCTCTTGCAAAGCTTGTTTCTCCCAATTACCGCCGCTCTCGAAGGTATCTCTTACCGCTGTCGCTCGAGAATGGACATCCAGCAGCACTAAACCATTACCGCCAAATTTTGCAACACCAGCGAATTTATTCAATGTTCGAAGCTCTTTTGCAGACGAAATTTAGATTGGTTTTGTCGTTCTAGCACTTTTAGCCTGATTAAGACCACGATCAGCATTGTTCCAAATGCTAGCCTTACGAGCTCTTGAGCTAGCTAGTCGTTTTGAAATTTCATTGTGAAACTGTGAATTTAACCGACTATGTAACTGCCGCGCCGTTTGTTCAAACTTAAGGACTTCTAACTTTGGCATTTTTGAACGGTAAGCATTACGCACTTTTTCAAGCGCCATTTGGTATTCTTTTATTACGCTTTGTAATTGTGATAAATGATGACCCATTGCACCGATGGATGCTCCCATCATTGCTTTATTCTGCTCTGCAAAAAAATCTTTTGGTAAACTATCTAACTGTTGATCATAAAAATCAGATAGTGCTAAAAGCATATCAGGCCCAACAGCTTCGTTAACCTGCGCAATGGCTTGTCTTTGATGTAACGGTTTAGTTTTAAATTTACCTAATTCGTTATTCAATAAATGGTCTTGAGCATATGCTGTGTTAAAACTATCCATGAAGTTAACTTGTGGAACACCTGGAGCCTGAAAAGGTGCGTCTAAGATTGATGGTGGTGTATTGGGGGTAAGACCTGTTATCCGCCCTTTAGGGCAAATACTAATTTCAATTGGCATAATATCTTCCTTGATTTATTAAGCGCACATTTTAAATAAACTTTATGTTTAAATCACAATCTATAGATCAAATGTAATGATGGGTAATTTTATTATGTTTAACCTTTTCATTCTATAGTCATAAATAACTATGATAAACGCAGAGCCTACTCAAAAATGATAAGTAAATTTTAAATGGCTGTGTTGGAAAAACATAAAACAACTTTAAATTTTGGCAACAAAAAAGCGGATCCGAAGATCCGCTTTTGTTAGCCAATACCACTGAATTACTTGTGGTATTTACCAGACAACTCATGCACAGAATTGATAAATGCACCGGCATGATCTGGATCGACATGCTGGTGAATACCATGGCCTAAGTTAAATACATGGCCATTACCTTCGCCGTAGCTGGCTAGAATTTGGTCCACTTCTTGGTGAATACGTTCAGGTGTGGCATATAACATCGATGGATCCATGTTGCCTTGTAGTGCCACTTTATGGCCAACACGACGACGGGCATCACCAATATCAACAGTCCAATCTAAACCTAATGCATCACAACCTGTTTCAGCCATAGACTCTAACCATAATCCGCCACCTTTAGTAAATAAGGTAACAGGTACTTTACGGCCGTCAGCAAAGCGAGTTAAGCCATCAATGATTTTTTGCATGTAACGCAATGAGAACTCGCGATAAGCATGGTGAGATAATGCGCCACCCCAAGAATCGAAAATCATTAACGATTGTGCACCGTTTGCAACTTGCGCATTAAGGTATAACACCACTGAGTCTGCCAACTTGTCTAATAACATGTGCAATGCAGCGGGCTCGGCATAGGCCATACGCTTAATTTTTTCGAATGTTTTGCTTGAACCGCCTTCAACCATGTAAGTGGCCAGTGTCCAAGGCGATCCCGAAAAACCAATTAACGGCACTGAGCCATTTAGTTCGCGACGAATAGTGCTTACGGCACGCATCACGTAGCCTAATTCATCTTCAGGATCAGGAATACATAACTTTTTAATCGCATCTATGGTGTCAGTCGGACGCTCAAAACGTGGACCTTCACCGGCTTCAAAATACAAACCTAGGCCCATAGCATCTGGCACAGTCAGGATATCTGAGAATAAAATCGCAGCATCTAAATCATAACGACGTAATGGTTGTAAAGTGACTTCGCAAGCCAATTCAGCATTACGGCATAAAGACATAAAGTCACCTGCTTGAGCACGAACTTCTTTATACTCAGGTAAATAACGTCCCGCTTGACGCATCATCCATACTGGAGTGACATCAACAGGTTGCTTCAGTAACGCACGTAAATAACGATCATTCTTTAATTCTGCCATGTGGGCTTTCTTCCTAGACTGTTATGATTTCTATGATTTCTGCTGGGCGCTAGTTTAGCACTTACCTGATTAATGTAACCACCCATGCAGAATTTATGTGAGCTATTCCTAAATCTAGTGTCGATTTTATTAACATAACCGCCTTATCCGCTCACAAAACACACAATACTGATGTGTAAATCGCAATTTATAGGATTAAAAGTTGCGCCAAGGAATGGGGTTTGGTATAAAAAGTATGCGCTAGCAAGAACAATCAAGAAGCACGACAAATCGAGCCTTTGAAAACTTAGTTACCCCGTGATGGCATGCCTATCATGGGGTTTTTTATTATCCACGTTATGCCGTTTCTTTTTTCATCCTAAAGGGTCGGTCCACTGCAAATATAAATAAAACAGTTGATCATAATACACGTTGTCCAATACATTAGTGGTTACATAAAGACTGCCAATTAGAGAGAAGACATGCTAACAAAACTAGAAAAAGCAGAAAGACGCTGGGGCGGTGCTCATAATTTAATCGATCAATGGATAAGTAATCGCCGCAAATTATTGATCCAATATTTTATTGTTGCAGGATTAGCACCCTATTCTCGCAGCGAAAAATCACTTCCAAAAATGGATCAAGTGAAACAGTTTTGTGCCCAATTAGTTGATTATGTTTCTGAAGGCCACTTTGAGGTATACAACAACGTTGTTAAAGCTTGTGAAAGGTTTGGTGAGTCGAGCATAGAAACAGCCAATGGCTTATTACCGCGCATTAGTGAAAGCACAGATACTGCGTTGGATTTTTATGATAAATATACCGATGCATCTGACGAACAAGTGCTGTATCAGCTCGACAACGATTTATCTCATTTAGCACAAGCCATGGAGTCGCGTTTCGAATTAGAAGATGAGCTTCTAGAACTCCTTTACCAACGTCTTCCTTAATTGAGGCAGCCCATTAAAAGTGCGATTTGTTACGCACTTTTTAATGCGGATCCCTTGATTACACCTAAGGTTATTGCCGTTTATGCCAGTTTTCAGGCAGCTCAACTTGTGACCATAAATGTTGACATAAATCTTGCGGCTGATGCCAATCGCCCATTTTTAACCAGGCCACCAATGCATCGCCCACCTGTGGATACGCAATCGGCTTAGGTGATGGGCTTTTTAACCAACGCTTAAGCACGGTTGGATCTAAAGTTTGCATACTCTCTGCCACCGCAAGTAATTGTAACGCAGCAAGGTTAGCCGATTGTTCAAATTGCCCCAGTAAAGGTTTCACCAATAATTTTTTACCTAAGGTCATCGCCTCACTGGCTAACTCAAAGCCAGCATTGCCGATCACCCCACCACATTGGGCCATGTGTTGTTTAAAACCCTCACGATCAAAGCCATGCCAATGAATATGCTCGGCTAATTCTTGCAAAGGTTGCATGCTGTGGTAAACAAAAAAGTGATATTGATCAAATGGAGCTAAAAATGCCGCAATACGATCGGCATCTTCAAACGGTAAATACACTAAAATTTGATGGCTATGATCACCACCATTGGGCGACACCTCAACAAAAGGAGGTAAAATAGGAAAACCAAAGTGATGCCAATGACAACCTAAAGCAATATCGACAGGCGCAAAATGATTCAGTAAAAACTCGTTAAACCAATTGTTACCCTGTTTAGGCACAGGATATTGTAATGCAGCCTGATGACTAATGGCTATCGAAGGCACATGTTGTTGTTTCGCAGCCCAGGCGCTCACGGGTTCAAAATCATTTAACACTAAATCGTAACCCGTTAAATCTAAGTGCTTAATCTCAGAAAAAATGGCCGTCGTTAAATTGCATCTGGCAGTTTTCATTGTATTAACGCGACCATTTTCGGTCACGAATGTCATGCCATTACGGGTCTGATAATCGCCAAAACATTGCATATCAAAGTAATATTGCGGTGTACGGCCTGAAAATAGAAAATCGACATCGATATTATGTTGCTTAAGCGCTTTAGACATCACGCGCGCGCGGCTGATATGACCATTCCCGGTGCCTTGAACTCCATACAAAATTTTCATTTCGGCTTACAATCCTCAACGGCTGAATTATCAAGATGGAAACATGCTGCACTCATTACTGCATGAGCGATGAAAACATGAGTTATCAAAACATGAGTTGCTCAACAAGTAATACGGATCCCATACCCAGCCCTGCGCCAGCAATAATATCCAAAGGATAATGTACCCCTAGGGCGATTCGCGATGAGCCGACAAAACAAGCCCAAGCAAACGCTATTGGTGCTAAGGCAGGAAACACCAGCTCCACCACGCTAGCCAATACAAAGGCACCAGCAGTGTGCCCTGAAGGTAAGCTAAATTTATCCGACGGCTCAAAACCTGACTCAAAGCCCACTAAAGCGTGACAAGGACGATGACGCCGAATACTGTTTTTTAGCAGTAAATACAACGGAAACTCAACCACAAAACTGCCCAACACTAAATTAAAGAAGTACTGACCGTTAGGATGAAAAAACAATAGCGCAACAGATAAGTAAACATAATAGTGGCCATCACCTGTTGCAGATACGCGCTTAGCGGCCTGATTTAGGCCGTTATCTCGGCTAAATTGCACGACCCAATAAAACCAATATTTATCTAACTGGCTGATATTCATCTTCATGCTTAACTCCATGCCAAACGTCAGGAATATCAATTACTCTATCTTTACCCGGTCATAATTGCCCGACTAACGTTATTAATTTGTTAACAGTTTAGATAATAGACAGGGATAATGAACACGAGGTGACAGTTAGTCTAAAGTTTTATGACAGCTAAGTGAGTCGAGAAGTGATGATATAAACCAAGTGTATTGCGAAGACGCGGATGGGTGATATAAAAAATGCCCCCTCTTATTCATATTAAGAGGAGACATAAACAGCATTTGTTTATCGTAAACGATACAGAAACACTTTCTGTGCCATTTATGCAGTTTGCGACTTTGCGCTTTTATTACGATAAATCTTAATTAAGTGAAAAATGTTAATACATGCTACAAAAGCATTCATGCCCGCAACTGGCCAAGCTTCGATTGCATATCCGTAGGCGACAAAAAAAGAACAACCGACAAAATTTAACCATCTGAGTAAAACGATGTCTTTCATCATTAGTGAAATGGCCACCATAACGGATGCAGCATAACCTAAGATTTCAATAATATTGATATTTTCCATAAGAACCTCTATTTCAGGCCCTCTGCCTTCCGTAAGCGTAACGAGGATTCCGTGCCCCTAAAGCTAGCATTATTTTGTAAACTTACATTAATTAATTTATCAATATGCTAACAAACTGGCGAGCATAAATGTAATTAAAAAACGTATTATGATGACTTATATCAACATATATCGGCTAATCTGTTCAATTTGAAAGAAAATTACTTCCAAATCTGATCCCCGTTCTCTATTTAGGTCAATGTGTCATCTGCGCATAAGTAACACCATAAGTTGATTTATAACAATCCAGTGATTAATAAGACTTTTATTTTCATAAAAAGCTCATATAATTCATTTAACTTTGCTTTACCCAGCAATTTACCTTTGCTGTCTTACAGGAGTGAAATATGGAATACAACACCTCAGAACTCTGCGACACGTATATAGATGTAGTCGATGTCGTCGAACCAATGTTCAGTAACTATGGTGGTTGCAGCTCCTTCGGTGGCTCAATCAGTACGATTAAGTGTTTTGAAGACAATGGCCTTATTGCTGATGCTCTACAAGATGACGGTGAAGGTAAAGTATTATTAGTTGATGGTGGTGGCTCATTACGACGCGCGCTCCTTGACGCTAGAATTGCTGAAATAGCGGTTGCCAATAACTGGGAAGGTATTCTCATTTACGGTTCAGTGCGTGATGTTGACGCCCTTGAAGAACTTGATATTGGTATTCAAGCGCTTGCTTCGATCCCTGTCGGTGCTGAAAGTAACGGTGTGGGTGAAATCGAAATTCCAGTTAATTTTGGTGGAGTGACCTTCTTACCTGGTGACCATATTTACGCTGATAATACCGGTGTTATTCTATCTCCAGAACCATTAGATATTGAATAACAACGTCATAGCCAACTTCGCTTTGTAAAAGCTGGCAGACTATTTCTTTAAAAACCAGCTATGCTGGTTTTTTTATGGCTGTAATTTGGAGAACAATCATGTTTAGCGCATTTACTCAACAGCACTGCGATACATTATTAAACTTACGCCCTAATGAAACAAAAATAGGCCAACAGGTTTATCTGGCATCCGCAGAACTGTCATTAGGGCAAAATGCGCTCGATGCTAAGTCTTCTGGCGCACAGTTTGCCATTATTGCCATTGCAGAAGATGTAGGACCACGGGCCAATCTAGGCCGAGGTGGAGCAGATGATGCCTTTGTCACCAGCATGAAGCAGTTGCTTAATTTACAGTCCAATCGATTTCTTAATGGCAACGAATGTGCCATTTTGGGCCAAATCAGTCTCGACACGCCATTGCCTGCAACAGCGACTATCGAACAATTACGTCAAGCAACAGCGCAATTAGATAGCATCGTCATTGCTGCGATCAGTCAAATCATGCAAGCAGGGTTAGAACCCATCGTCATTGGCGGCGGGCATAATAACGCTTACGGTTTATTAATGGCCACAAAAGCCACCACAGGGTTACCTGTCGCAGCGGTCAATCTGGATCCGCACAGTGACTTTAGACCACGAGAAGGTCGCCACAGCGGTAATGGATTTAGTTATGCAGCCGCCAATGGCGCCCTCGATCATTATCATATTCTCGGATTACATGAATTAAAAAACAGCGAAGTCACCCTTGAACAACTAAGTCTTTTTGGCGCCACATGGCATAGCTTTCAACAAATTTGGGTTCGTCGTGAACTGCCGCTCGAGACGGTATTAAAGCAAATAGCGATATCGTTAAATCAAACACAACTGCCAGTGGCACTAGAACTCGATGTCGATGTCATCACCAATATGCCCAGCAGCGCGGCCACATTTGCCGGTATTCCACTACTCGATGCATGCCATTATGTGCATTATATTGCTAGGCATTGTCCATGCTATTACGCTCATTTTGCAGAAACCGCCCCAGCATGCCATCACGCGGGGGTAGAAGCGGGTTATCGTGATGCAGGTCAAGCTCTTAGTGAGCTAATTTATGCTTATATTCAGGGAAGATTAACTTGTTTGAATTAGGATCTGTGGACGCTATTCATTAAATGCTAATTATATGCTCTAATGCAGGGCAATTTTTTAGCCTTAACTGCTGATGTATACTGGGGCTAATCGACACGAAGATCATTGCTGCGTTCAAGTTGATGTGAAATGTACATCGGGTGTAAAGTGAGACCGCTAATTGATAGTTGTCACACTATCACACTAGAGCATTTCAGCAATCATTAGCAATGGCATACACTTACTATTAATTATCGCTCATTATAGGAATATACCGATGTCTGAAGGCGAACCAAAAAATACTCATTTTGGATATAAAACTGTCGAAGCCGATAAAAAAGCAGAGTTAGTCGCTGACGTGTTTCATTCCGTCGCGGCAAAATACGACATTATGAATGACGTGATGTCTTTTGGTATTCACCGTTTTTGGAAACGTCACACCATTGAAGTCGCTGCTGCTCGACCAGGTATGAAAGTACTTGATTTAGCCGGTGGAACGGGTGACCTTACTGCTAAGTTTTCCCATTTAGTAGGCGATCGAGGTCAAGTCGTTCTTGCCGATATTAATGATTCTATGCTCAAAGTCGGTCGAACCAAATTACGTGACAAAGGCATCGTCAACAACGTCAGTTATGTGCAAGCAAATGCTGAAGCATTACCGTTTCCAGATAACCATTTTGATATTATTACTATCGCTTTTGGTTTACGTAATGTAACCGATAAAGATGCCGCATTACGCTCCATGCAACGAGTATTAAAGCCTGGCGGAAAACTATTAGTGCTTGAATTCTCTACGCCTAAACATGAATTAATGCGTAAAGTTTATGACATGTATAGCTTTAAGGTATTGCCAAAAATGGGCGCTCTAATCACTAAAGATGCCGACAGCTACGAATACCTTGCCGAATCCATCCGTATGCACCCTGATCAAGAAACACTTAAACAAATGATGATAGATGCTGGGTTTGAACAAGTTGACTACACCAATATGACAGACGGTGTTGTCGCATTACATCGAGGTTATAAGTTTTAATGATGCCTAATCACTTTGCTTTGTTAACTTGTGCAGCCATTGAAACCGCTTTTAACCAGCTGCCAGCACAGGCTAAAAATGACTATGCTCGCCAGAAATCATTGCACGGCAAAGTTTTTTGTATCCAGTTGAGCCAGCTAGATTGGCCGCTTTATTTAGTATTTGCTAAGCAAATTCAAGTACTCAACCATTATGAAGGTGACGTAGCCGTGACGGTGCGGGCTGATGTATCCACCTTATATCAGCTCACTGAAGGCGCTAACTTAACTGAGCTCATCAAACAAGATAAACTCAGTTTGGAAGGTGATATTCAATTACTTCAATCGTTAAGCCACTATTTACAGAACATTCATATTGATTTTGCCGAACCATTATCACGCTACATAGGTGATGCTCCGACCCATAGAATTGTCACTAGCGCCAAACAATTTAGCCATGATATAAAGCAGGTTATACAAAAAACTCGGTCGCACATCAGCCAGTTAACAACCGAAGAATATCGTCTGGCACCGCATAAAATTGAATGGCTGCATTTTCGTGATAATCTGGATGAACTGGTAAGCCAAACCGAACGTATCGAAGCAAAGATAACCAAATTAAGAGATCAAATCATTAAATGACAACTGCAAGTATCAGGCGTGGTTACCATGTCATTAAGACCATTCTGCATTTTGGCTTAGATGATTTAATTCCTCGACACAAAAAGCCATGGTATTTCTCAATTCTGCGCAACGGTTTATTTTGGATCCGTAATAAACATAAAAATAAATCACCTGCCGAACGCTTAAAGCTGGCGATGCAAGATTTAGGTCCGGTATACATCAAACTAGGGCAAATGCTGTCGACTCGCCGTGATTTGCTTGACGACGAATGGGCTTACCAATTGGCCATGTTGCAAGACCGAGTGCCACCATTTGATTCAGCGTTAGCACGTCAAGCCATCGAAGCGGAGCTTGGAGCACCAATCAGCACTTATTTTGATGATTTTGACGACACCCCATTGGCGTCAGCCTCTATTTCACAAGTCCATACCGCGACGTTAAAATCCAACGGCAAAGACGTAGTACTTAAAGTCTTACGTCCAAATGTTGAGCAGCAAATTCTAGCTGACTTACAGTTAATGATCCAAACAGCTAACATACTGGAGACATTACTAGGTGATGGTAATCGCTTACGTCCTGCTGAAGTGATTGAAGATTACCGCACCACCATTTTAGGCGAGCTTAATCTTAAACTCGAAGCACTTAACGCCATAAAACTGCGCAATAATTTCATTGATTCAAACTCCTTATACGTGCCTTTTGTTTACGAAGAACATAGCTACAAACGATTAATGGTCATGGAACGTATTTACGGTATTCCTGTCTCTGACACAGAAGCGCTACGCGCCCAAGGCACCAACTTTAAACTGCTAGCCGAGCGCGGTGTTGAATTGTTTTTCACTCAAGTGTTTCGGGATAATTTTTTCCATGCCGATATGCACCCTGGTAATATATTTATCAGCCGCGAACATCCTGACGACCCATTTTATATTGGTCTAGATTGCGGCATTATGGGCACCTTAACCGAGGTTGATAAACGCTACCTTGCGGAAAACTTTTTAGCCTTTTTTAATCGCGATTATCACCGTATTGCCCAGTTGTATATTGAATCCGGATGGGTCTCTGAACACACAGACATCATCGCCTTCGAACAAGCTGTTAAAGTGGTATGCGAACCTATGTTCAACAAGCCACTAGATGAAATATCATTTGGCCATGTATTGCTGGAACTTTTTAAAACCGCACGCCACTTTGACATTGTAGTGCAACCACAACTGGTGTTGCTGGAAAAAACCTTACTTTATATTGAAGGCTTAGGCCGTCAGTTATATCCACAATTAGATTTATGGCAAACCGCAAAACCGTTCCTCGAAAACTGGATGTCTGAACAGGTTGGTCCTAAAGCTCTGTTCAACAAAGTAAAATCAAATGCACCGTTTTGGGCGGACAAACTCCCCGAGTTTCCTGAATTGATTTACGACAACTTAAAGTTAGGTCGTAAATTACTCGGAACTCAGCAACAAATGCTAGATAAGTACCTGAAATACCAGCATAAATCACACAAAAGCAACTACCTGTTAATCACGTCTGCAGTTTTGTTGATCTGCGGCACAATATTATTTACTCAGAACGCTACACTGTGGCTAGCATACACCTGCATTGCTTCTGGCTGCCTATTTTGGGCGATAGGATGGCGATCTATGCCAAAGAATCGTAAATTTTAGCTAGCACTATATTATTAGAGGTTCATAATACTTAAAGAATTGGGTGGTATTGTGAACCTTGAAATAACTTTTATACAAAAACTATTTTTTATTTAAAGAGGATAATCTTCATGGGCGGCATCAGTATTTGGCAGCTTCTAATTGTAGCGTTAATTGTCATTTTATTATTTGGTACTAAGAAATTGCGTTCTTTGGGCGGTGATTTAGGTGGAGCAGTAAAAGGCTTTAAAAACGCCATGACTCCAGAAGATGAAAATAAATCATTAGACGATGATAAGAAATCATTAGAAGATGAAAATAAATCATTAGAAGGCAATGATCAGACTGCAGCGACTTCGCAACAGGCTGCAGAAAAGCAACCTGAATCTAAAGATAAACAGGCGTAATTTATTATGTTTGACGGTATCGGCTTTATGGAGCTGCTGCTGATCGGTATTTTGGGGCTAGTAGTACTTGGCCCCGAAAGACTTCCGGTTGCAGTACGTTCAATAACAGGTTGGATCCGCGCGCTTAAGCGCATGGCTAACTCTGTCAAAGATGAACTTGAACAAGAGCTTAAAATTGATCAGTTACATGCTGATTTAAAAAAAGCTGAAAGCAAAGGTTTAGCCAATTTGTCTCCCGAGTTACAAGAGTCAATTGATCAGTTGAAGAAAGCCGCTGAGTCTGTGAATCGACCGTACAAAGTTGAAGACACATCCCCTGTGGCGCCAAAATCATCACCTGACAAGTCTCCTTCTGTCGCAGAAGCTAAGTCATCCGAAATGACCAGCGAAAGCAGTTCAACTCCTAAATCTAACGGGTAATTCATGTCGCAACAGAAACCGCTTATTAGCCATTTGCTTGAATTACGCAACAAATTGCTCAAAGCCATTGGCAGTGTGTTAATCGTCTTTATTACTATGGTTTATTGGGCTAATGATATTTATCACTATATCGCCCTACCATTGATGCGATCTCTACCTGAAACGGGCAGTATGATTGCAACTGATGTTGCAGCTCCCTTTTTTGCACCGTTCAAGCTAACACTCGTGTTGGCATTCTTCATTGCAATTCCCTATGTACTTTACCAAGTGTGGTCTTTTGTTGCACCTGGGTTATACAAACATGAAAAACGTTTGGTTTTTCCCTTATTAGCCAGCAGTACCCTGCTGTTTTATCTTGGAATTGCCTTCGCATACTATATTGTTTTCCCTGTTGTTTTTGGGTTTTTTACCAGCGTAGTCCCTGACGGTGTTGAAGTCGCTACTGATATCAGCAGTTATTTAAGTTTTATTCTAAAACTGTTTTTTGCTTTTGGTTTAGCCTTTGAAATCCCCGTAGCCGTGGTTTTACTCTGCTGGGCGGGTGTCACCACACCAGATGAGTTACGCCAGAAACGTCCGTATATTGTTGTAGGAGCTTTTGTTGTTGGCATGATACTGACGCCACCCGATATCATCTCGCAAACTATGCTAGCAATACCAATGTTGTTATTGTTTGAAGGTGGCCTAATAGCCGCACGTTTTTACAGCAAAAAAGAAGACGAGCAAGAAGACGAGCAAGAAAATGAAAAAGCTGATGATTAAGCGATAAAGGAAGCCTCTACGGGCTAAGAAGCAAATAATAAGGAAGAATAAATGCGTTTAAGTTTAATTGTTGCTGGGATCATATTGATGTCGGCTAATGCATATGCCAATACTAATCTTGGTCAGCAATTGTCTAACTGTGCCGCTAAAACGGACAAGCTCGAGCGGCTAATTTGTTATGACGAGTTAGCCGCTAATGCTAAACCTAGCGCTCATATAATGACGACGACAAATACAACTAAGGTTGCTCCATCAGAGGTACCAAAACCGCCAGCTACACCTAATGTTGTAGCACCATTAGTTGCAAGCCCTCAAGTACTCAGTGTTGATGATTTTGGCTTAAAAACGAAAGTGGTAGAAGATGAAGTCGATAAAGTTTATTTTGAAGTATCTGCAGTTAAAAAAGCGCCATATGGCGAATTAATCATCACCTTTACTAATGGTCAAGTTTGGAAACAAAGTAGTCCTGAGCGTTATAAAGTCGATAAAGGTCAACGCATCTTTATTGAAACCGGTGCCTTGAATTCATTTCTACTAGGCACTGATGATCGTAATGCGACGACCCGAGTTAGACGATTAAAGTAACTACAGCACTTTGATCTCATGACTCAATACATCGATATTGCAGTTAATCTGCTTAGTGACAGACTTAAGCACGACATTGACACTATTATCAATGACGCGGCGAAACACCATGTTTCGCCGTTAATTGTTATTGGCAGCGATCTCGATGAAAGTGCCGAAGCAATAACCACCTGCCAACAATATCCACAACAGCTCTACTGCACCACAGGTATTCATCCACACCATGCATCGTCTTGGAACGAACACAGCAAAACGCGTTTAACACAACTCGCTCGGCAAGACACTGTGGTTGCTATTGGTGAATGTGGGCTTGATTATAATCGCGATTTTTCACCGCGTCCGGCCCAAAGAAAAGTATTTGCAGCGCAATTAGAGCTGGCTTGTGAACTCAATATGCCAGTGCTGATGCATTGTCGTGAAGCACATGCGGACTTCATTGCCATTGTAAATGAGTACAGAGCTCTACTCCCTAATGCCTTATTACACTGTTTTACTGGCAGTAAAGATGAGTTAATCGAATGCTTAGCGGCTGATTTGCATATCGGTATTACAGGGTGGGTTTGCGATGAGCGCCGAGGACAAGAACTAGCACGACTAGTACCATTGATCCCCGACCACCGTATAATGGTAGAGACAGATAGTCCCTATTTACTACCGCGCAGTATGCGACCAAAACCTAAATCGAGTAAAAACTTACCTCAATACTTACCTTATATTGTTGAGTATATGGCAAATTTACGCCAGCAATCGCCTACATCATTAGCGCAAGCATGCTATAAAAATAGTCGTGATTTTTTCCAATTACCCGCAAATAAACACCTGAGCAGCCATTTATGAACACCATAATAGCTGAGGTTTTGCGCAAACTTAATCGATATAAGCCAAGGGTATTAATTGGGATGTGTTTAATCTTGATTAGCCACAGCAATTGGGCTGATACATTAACCACTATGCCACTGAGGCTCACGTCGGATTCGATTAGCAAAATTGAACTGCAAGACTGGGTTTACGCCAACAAAAGTGATGATATTGAAACGTTAGCCAGATTATTACAACAACCTGGAAATACCTGGCAAAAACTCAACCCTAAACAACCATACAAGATAGGCATTGAAAATTATTGGCTGAGTTTTAGTATATTTAACCCCAATGACCATTTGTCACGCATTATTGCTTTAGACAACCCTTTGCTCGACAGTATCAAAATATACCATATGATTGATGGTGATCTCGTCAGCACAGAAATAATGGGTGACACACTTGCGTTTAAACACCGTCCATTACAAAGTAATATTTTTTTATATCCTGTCCAGTTTAAGCCAGGTGAAACCCACACTTTTTACATCAAAATAGACAGTAAAGGCAGTATTAGGCTACCTCTGGTATTGTGGTCATCCAATGACCTGACTCAAATTACTGAAACTAAAAACTTATTTAATGGCATGCAAATAGGATTATTACTCGCTATTTGTCTGTTCAGTTTATTTATCGCACTTGCATCTACATCATATAGTTACAGTTATTACAGCGGTTATGTACTGGGGTTAACATTATTGACGGCGTCTCTGTATGGCGTCTCCTTTCGGTATTTGTGGCCTCAATGGCCCTTTATGCAACAATATATTTTTATCATTGTGATCCCACTTACACTGGGATGTTCATTGATGTTTACTGAAAAAGTATTGCAGCTCAAATATCATAATTTAAAAATGCTATACCTTTGTCGTATCATGGCTGTACTTTGTTTCAGTTTAACGGTCATTATGCCGTTTATTAATTACAGCTCTGCGTTATACATATTGGCTTTTGTGGTGTTAACTATCTGTACCATTTTAATGGCTTTCTCATTAATTCAAGCCTTTGGTGGCCAACGAAATGCACCTTTATATGCCATAGGTCGTATGGGATTAATGATTGGTTGCATTATTACCGGATTAATTTATATCGGCTTATTCACCCCCGATATGTCGCCACAAACGCCCATCATGATAGGACTCACCTTTGAAGTGCTCACCATGGCTGCAGTGCTCGCCTTGCGCTACAATGACGAACGTAAGGCCAAATTTAAAATCCAACAACAGGCATTAGCACAAGCTCAACGACTTCGTGAAACTCGCGAAGAAGCCCTGCGAAGTGAAGCCGAAAATAATGAAAAACTTGAGCAGATGGTACAAGAGCGCACCTTGGAATTAGAGATGACCTTACGTGAGCTCAATGAGGCCAACCAAAAGTTGACGGAACAAAATACCATTGATGGCCTGACAGGTGTAAAAAACCGCAGTGCTTTTGACCGACGCTTAATCGCCGAAGGTCGTATTAGTCGTCGTCAGCAGTCACCAATGTCCTTGTTAATGATTGATATCGATAAATTTAAGGATATTAATGATCAATATGGTCATCTTACCGGTGACTTCACAATACAAGCGATTGCGAATACACTGAGTGAATATTTAAAGCGTCCAACGGATCTCGTATCACGTTTTGGCGGTGAAGAGTTTGCTATTATTTTACCTTGCACTGATAAAGAAGGCGCCTTACTCGTTGCAGAGAAAATTCGCCGTTCCATTAGCGAACTCGCCGTTGTCCATAATGGGCACACGATATCAATGACGGTCAGTATTGGTGTGAGCGAGGCGATTATAGACAGTGATCAACATCCATTATTATTACTAGAACAAGCAGATAAAGCCCTGTACCAAGCTAAACGCAGCGGCCGAAATAAAGTCTGCTCTTACCAGCTCGAAACAGACCAGATCTAAACCAGGAGTCGAAAGTGAATATTATTACCAGTGCCTTCCCACAGCGCAGAATGCGCCGCATGCGTAAACATGAATTTAGCCGTCGTTTAATGTCTGAAAATACCTTAACGGTTAACGATCTTATTTATCCGATGTTTGTCTTAGAAGGTTTTCAACGCTCAGAAAAAATCGCCTCAATGCCAGGTATTGAGCGTTTCTCGGTTGATTTATTGATAAAAGAAGCCGCCGAACTTGTTGAACTAGGCATTCCGCTTATCGCACTATTTCCCGTTACACCTGTCGATAAGAAAAGCTTACTTGCTGAAGAGTCTTATAATCCCGATGGCTTGGTACAGCGTGCTGTACGCGAATTAAAGCAAGCATTCCCGCAGCTTGGTATCATGACTGATGTAGCCTTAGATCCATATACCACTCACGGCCAAGACGGTATCATCGATGATACTGGCTATATCCTAAATGACATCACCACTGAGGTTTTAGTTAAACAGGCCCTATCACATGCTGCTGCGGGTGCAGATATTGTCGCGCCATCAGACATGATGGACGGTCGTATTGGTGCAATTCGCCAAGCCCTTGAAGAAAATGGCTTTGTTAATACCCAGATTATGGCTTACTCGGCTAAATATTCATCAAACTATTATGGTCCTTTCCGTGATGCAGTCGGCTCAACTAGCAATTTAAAAGGCGGCAATAAACACAGCTACCAAATGGATCCCGCTAATAGCGACGAAGCATTGCATGAAGTCGCATTAGACATCCAAGAAGGAGCTGACATGGTGATGGTTAAGCCTGGTATGCCTTATTTAGACATAGTACACCGGGTCAAAACAGAATTAGCCGTACCCACATTTGCTTATCAAGTCAGCGGTGAATACGCCATGCACATGGCCGCTATTCAAAACGGTTGGTTAGCCGAAAAAGCCATCGTGATGGAATCATTACTTTGCTTTAAACGCGCTGGGGCAGACGGTATTCTGACCTACTTTGCTAAACGTGCAGCACAGTGGCTGAAAGAGCAAAAGTAATTCAACCGTTTAAGTTCTGCTAAAGCCAATCTCTATCGGATTGGCTTTTTCATCTTGTACCACTATCGGCTCATTAACGTGATCTAGTTTGCATCATCAAACATGTCCCCTTAACACTCCGGTTTAAGCATGCTTGAATACGTAACCTCAAATTGGGTTACGGGGTGGAGTAAGCAAGCTAAAATCACAATATTTGACCTATTTCATATCAAACTTGTCATTCGTTTTGCTAACAAGGCAAAATGACCCGACAACAGGTCAATGGATTGCGCAAAAGAGATGCAAATAGCTGTTTTAAAAGTATTTATTACTCCATACTGAGTATGCCTTACAGTACAGTCTTCACTTCTTAAATGAGACATTATCATGAACAATAGCGTTAGAACTTTATTGGCAACAACCGCACTCTTTTTCAGTACTCAAATGTTACCTATGGTCGTATCTGCAAATGCAGGTTGCGCGTTTGAAAAAGATCAACAAGGCTTTATTGCCACATGCAGCGAGGAGAAACAAGAAGTGATTTTAACCGGCGTGATCCAATCACAAACGATAGCGAGTGAATTGCCAGGCTATGCTGAAGGCTTTGCTAACTATCAAGTTGATGCAAGTGCAATTGATGTACTTAAGGCAATCAAAGAACCGACAAAAATTGTGGTTATCATTGGCACTTGGTGTCCTGATTGCCATCGAGAAACACCGCACTTTATGCGAATTATTGAAACCGTAGCCAATCCCAACATTGAAGTTGAATACATTGGCGTCGATCGCAATAAGCAGGATCCTGAAGGGCTTGCGGCAAAATATGCATTCAGCCGAATTCCAACCTTTATTGTGCATCAACAAGGCAAAGAAATGGGCCGTATTGTTGAACGACCTACGGTCAGTTTAGAAGCCGATTTAGTCAAAATATTACAGTAATGGTTAATCGTTTAAGCATAAAAAAGGTCGCATAAGTGCGACCTTTTTTTATTCAATTACGGCCATTATATTATCTTGCATTCAACCTCTGGCTGATGCAGCAATACGATCGGCTAGCAGTTGCAACACGCCTTCGCGAAGTGCACCACCAGCAAGATGTAAGCGACTAATCGATAAACTTTCAAACAACGCAATTAATATCGCCACTCCCGCGGAAAAAGTGGGCGCTTGTTCGGCATTTAAGCCTTTAATCCCTCGAAGTCTGGCATCCGATTGCGATAATACTTCATCTCGAAAAGCATACAAAACATCTAGAGTCATCACCTCGGAGAGCTGTCGATGCTGTAACACCGACACCACTGACTGAACGGCTCCAGAAGCCCCCACAACACTTTGCCAACCTAAGTCGAGCAATTGAGGACGATGTGGTGCCAACATGGTATTAACGTAATCTATAGCCTGTTCAAAGTCGCTGATGTTAACTGGCACTTGACTAAAAAATCGTTGATTAAATAGCACGCAGCCCATTGGCAAACTGGTTTTAAACAGCACCTGGCTCCCATCACCGATAATAAACTCGGTACTCGCGCCGCCAATATCAATAACTAAACGGCGTCCCTTACCTTTAGTCGTGGCAACCATACCTTGATAAATAAGCTCAGCTTCTCGCAACCCCGAAATGACCTCAATTTGATGCTGAAAAATAGGCATCGCTCTTTGGTGAAATTCATCGGCATTACGGATAACCCGCAAGGTAGCTGTAGCAAATACAGCCACATTATCACTATTAATATGATGTTGCGCCAGCATGTCAGCAAACATAGCCAAACACGCTAAGCCACGCTGCATAGCATGCTCAGACAAAATGCCATCATCACCAATACCTTCGGCAAGGCGAACTTTACGTTTATATTTAGCGATAACAATCGGTTTATTACCTACCGAATTAGCCACCAACATATTAAAACTGTTAGAGCCTAGCGTTATCGCCGCATAGGGTTGAGATACAGTTAGCAATGGCATTGACTATGGTCTACGAGTCCTATGACGTGGTGGACGCGAAGTATTACCACCACTTCGATGCGCACCTTTACTTCCGCCATCACGCGTACGAGATGTAGGAGGCTTACGATGAATACGTGCCGGAGGCGGAATATCATCTAATAGTGCATCACGATCATAATTAGAAACGGGAATCGAATGGTTAATGAAGGTTTCAATTTCAGGTAAATTCATTGCGTATTCTTCACAAGCAAAACTAATTGAAACGCCTTTTTGTCCCACCCGACCTGTTCGACCAATACGATGAACATAATCTTCACAATCATCTGGTAAATCATAGTTATACACGTGTGAAACGTCAGAAATATGTAACCCGCGCGCGGCGACATCTGTTGCCACTAAAACGTCGATAGCACCAGAGGTGAATTGCTCAAGAATACGAATACGCTTCTTTTGTGGTACATCGCCAGTTAATAAACCGACTCGATGACCGTCACCTTCTAAATAAGACCACAATTTGTCACAGCTGTGTTTTGTGTTCGAAAACACAATTGCTTTATCAGGCCAATCTTCTTCGATTAAGCTCAATAATAATCGCATCTTATCTTCCATCGACGGATAGAAAATCTCCTCTTTAATATTTTTAGAGGTTTTTTCTAACGGTTCGATTTCAACTTTCTCAGGATCATTCATATGATCATAAGCTAATTCCTGCACTTTCATCGACAGCGTGGCAGAAAACAGCATATTCAAGCGTGACTTAGCATCAGGCATTCTGCGGAATAAAAAGCGAATGTCTTTAATAAAGCCCAGATCGAACATACGGTCAGCTTCATCAAGCACCACGGCTTGAATGTGGCTTAAACTGATGACACCTTGACGCACGTAATCGATAATACGTCCAGTGGTACCAATTAAAATATCAACACCCTTATCCAATACAGCGCGTTGAGTTTCATAGCTTTCGCCACCGTAAACAATACCGACTCTTAAGCCTGTATGTGCCGCTAATAAGTTGGCATCTTTAGCAATCTGTATTGCTAACTCGCGTGTTGGCGCCATAATAATAGCGCGAGGTTCGGTTGCTTTGCGCCCCTCAGGTGCAGCAACGGTTAATAAATGGTTAAATGTGGCCACTAAAAAGGCCATGGTTTTACCGGTACCTGTTTGGGCTTGTCCGGCAATATCCTTTGCATTAAGTAAAATAGGTAAAGATAACGCCTGTATTGGCGTACAAAACTCAAAGCCGTTCTCGTTTAACGCCGCTAGTACTTCGGGCTTTAAAGGGAAGTCGGCGAATTTCTGGGTCGATAAATGTGTTTGGCTCATAGCACAAGCATACCTGTAGGGGTTGCAAAAAAAGATTCGATCGTTTGAAATAGCTACATTACTAAAACGGTCTCTTGAAAAGCTATTTAACTGACCCAATATACATCGTAAGCCATTAATAAACTAGCAATGGAACCAAATCCGGAGAACAACATGAGCGATAAAATTATATACCTAAGCGATGACAGCTTTGAAAACGACGTATTAAAGTCTGAAACACCCGTATTAGTCGACTTCTGGGCGGAATGGTGTGGTCCTTGTAAAATGATTGCCCCAATCCTAAACGACGTTGCTGAAGAGTATGCAGGCAAACTGACCGTGGCAAAACTAAACGTAGACCAAAACAGCGTTTCACCAGCGAAATACGGCGTCCGCGGTATTCCAACATTGTTAATGTTCAAAGGTGGCGAACTAGTGGCAACCAAGGTTGGCGCACTTTCAAAGACACAACTGAAAGAGTTTATCGACACTAAAATCTAAGTAGAAATAGCCTAAAAATGTTAATCGGCACAAGTTTTAAACAGTTTGTGCCGCTTTAAAATAATATTTAGCCTAAATTTGTGGACGCCCAACGTATATAGTGCTAATTTATTCATCAGATCTTTTCAACTTAACCTCTTCTCGCTTATCAATCATAAAATATCTTTTCAATCCTACTGATTGATTGCGGTTAGCTTCGTCGCGCAACACAAGACTCCCATACATGAATTTAACAGAATTAAAAGACACGCCAATTTCGGATCTAGTTTCTCTTGCTGAAAGCATGAATCTGGAAAATATGGCTCGTACCCGTAAACAAGATATCATCTTCTCTATTTTGAAAGCTCACGCCAAAAGCGGAGAAGACATTTTCGGTGGCGGTGTATTAGAAATCCTCCAAGACGGATTTGGATTTTTAAGAAGTTCAGATGGCTCATACCTTGCGGGTCCTGACGATATTTATGTTTCACCAAGCCAAATTCGCCGTTTTAACATGCGTACTGGTGACAGTATTTTTGGTAAAATCAGACCGCCGAAAGAAGGCGAAAGATACTTTGCACTTTTAAAAGTCAGTGAAGTCAACTTTGATAAACCAGAAAGCTCTCGCCACAAAATCCTGTTTGAAAACTTAACCCCACTTCATGCTGAAGAACGTCTTCGTATGGAACGTGGTAATGGTTCAACAGAAGACATCACCTCGCGTATCCTTGATCTTTGTTCACCGATAGGCAAAGGCCAACGTGGTTTGATTGTTGCGCCGCCAAAAGCCGGTAAAACATTATTACTGCAAAGCATTGCTCAAAGTATTACTTACAACAACCCGGATGTGGTGTTGATGGTATTACTGATTGACGAACGTCCTGAAGAAGTGACCGAAATGCAGCGCATGGTTAAAGGTGAAGTTATTGCTTCAACCTTTGATGAGCCAGCAAGTCGTCACGTTCAAGTTGCTGAAATGGTTATTGAAAAAGCCAAGCGCTTAGTTGAGCACAAAAAAGACGTAGTCATTTTATTAGACTCTATCACCCGTCTAGCTCGTGCATACAACACCGTTATCCCATCATCAGGTAAAGTCCTTACCGGTGGTGTTGATGCCAACGCACTTCACCGTCCAAAGCGTTTCTTCGGTGCTGCACGTAACATTGAACACGGTGGCAGTTTAACTATTATCGCTACCGCACTTGTTGATACCGGTTCGAAAATGGACGAAGTCATTTACGAAGAATTTAAAGGTACAGGTAATCAAGAGTTACACCTTTCTCGTAAGGCGGCAGAAAAGCGTGTGTTCCCAGCGATTGATTTCAATCGTTCAGGTACACGTCGTGAAGAAAAATTAACCACAGCTGAAGAACTTCAGAAAATGTGGATTTTACGCAAAATTCTTCATCCAATGGATGAGGTATCTGCAATGGAATTCTTAATCGATAAGTTGGCTATGACCAAAACGAACGAAGAATTCTTTACCGCAATGAAACGCGCGAAGTAATTATTTACTGAATCGCCAAATCATTACAAAAATGCCGCTACTTTAGCGGCATTTTTTTGTTTAAATAATAATAAGCTGTAGCTAGAAACTGCAGCGGACTACGTCCTACTAGTACGCTTCCAGCGATTAAATCAATCTGCATCTCGTTTTTTCAGTAAACGAAGCGATCGCTATCATCGCTTGATATCGATTTTCAGCTTTAGCTTTTAGCTCGTAAGCACCTAGCTCTTAGTCTCTTAGTCTCTTTACCGTTTGCTATCGCTATTCATCGCTTTGACCGCTTGATATCGTATTCTACCGCTAGCTACCATTTACCTGCTTTAGCTCCTATAGCATCTAGCAGCGAAGCGATCTAGCACCTAGCTCTTATTCGCTATTGATTCGCTTTACCGCTTGCTACCGTGTACCAGCTTTCGCTCTTATTCGCGCTTGTGCCTGACTGAATGACGATATGAATAATCTTCATTGCCTATAACGTCGACACATATGGCACCTCAGGTAACCCCAGAGAACGGCCGAGAATAATATAAACCAGCATACTTGCCATCCCTAACAGCATTAAATAGCCAAACAGCATCTTAGCAAACTTGAGCATGGCAAAACGGTGCGCAACCAAACCCCATTTCACCACTACTCGATATAAACCAAACACCGCATGAATCGTGACGATGGGCAATAACAACACATATGACGCCCATGTATTAAAGTGATATACCCGCTCAGCAGAAAGATACGGGCCAGTCTCAGGGGGGGTCATCATGGTAAAAAAGTGGATCGGGACGAGAAAGAACAACAAAAAGCCAGTGATCATTTGCCAAAACCAGATTTTAGTTTCTTCATGGGGTAAAAAACGCATTTGATTACGTAAAGCTCGCCATTGTCCAATTTGAGTAGGGAAACGACACAAGGCTGGGACCGCATGGATCGAGACGACTAATGATATAAAGCAGAAAAATATTTGCGTCAACAGAGAGTAGCCATGATCGGTTTCACTGAACACGCCACCTTCTATAAATTGTGCCACTTGATAAAAAGCTTCTTTACCGAGTAAAAGACTCGACTCAAACTGCAGATGCATCACTAAAAAAAGCCCAAGCACCACTCCAGATAGACTTTGCAGTTTATCTATTAGATCAGCCCAAACGGGATTAGCAAACCCTTTAGCAGTATTGGCACCACTGCCGGCTTTAGTTTGCAAAGAATTCGCAGCCATAAATCATCACTTCCAGTCAGGCACAATAGCAAGCATTGACCATATCAAGAGTTGTTGCATAGCTGCAAATAACGACAATCAAACCGTGATAATGCTCACCTACTATTAGGCTGGAGTTAGAAGCCGATCACACAAAGAATCAAATAAACAGTCAAATAATACTGACACTTAACTAACTATAGTCACTAGCATTCAGCAGTTGAAATAATCGAAAGAATAATTCTGAAATGTGATCCAAGTAAAAGCGACCACTCTTTAGCTTAAAAATTTACGGGCTAGATGCTTTTGCATCAATTGCCATTTTTTGCTCCATAAACTTAACCGTAAAGTGCCCCTTTGCGCCGAGCTAAAAACCAATAAACGCTCATGGACACGAGCATCTTAAAATAACTTGCGTATAATGAGCGCCAATTTGATATTACTTTTACCACAGTTAGGAAAATCCCATGGCTTGGATCCAATTACGCATTCACACTCATCGCGATAACGCCGACATGCTTGGCGACTTATTAATGGATCAAGGTTCTATTTGTATCACTTACGAAGATGGCCAAGACGAACCTATTTTTGAACCCAAGCTAGGAGAAACTCCGCTGTGGCAAGATACTGTAATGATTGCATTATTTGATGCAGGTACAGATTTATCGCCGACAATCGAATTTTTAGAATCTATGCCATTTCTAGGAAAAGGTTTTCAGCATAAAATTGAACAAGTAGAAGACAAAGACTGGATACGCGAATGGATGGACAGCTTCCACCCTATCCAATTTGGTGAACGCTTATGGATATGTCCTAGCTGGCGTAAAATTCCAGATCCGACGGCCGTTAACGTCATTCTCGACCCCGGTTTAGCGTTTGGTACTGGCACTCACCCCACAACGGCCTTATGTTTAGAATGGTTAGATAGCCTTGATTTATCAAACCAAGAAGTCATCGACTTTGGTTGCGGCTCAGGCATTTTAGCCATTGCAGCCATTAAACTCGGTGCCAAGAAAGTCACTGGTGTTGATATTGATTATCAAGCCATTGACGCCTCAAAAGCCAATGCTGAACGTAACGACGTAGTCGATAAACTGGCACTGTATTTACCAGAAGATCAACCCGCTAACCTACAGGCCGATGTCTTAGTCGCTAATATACTTGCCGGCCCATTAAAAGAACTCGCGCCATTGATAGCCGAAAAAGTGAGAGTGGGTGGCAAACTAGCACTCTCGGGTTTATTACAAGAACAAGCCCAAGATGTATCCGACTTCTACAGCCAATGGTTCATCATGGATCCCGTTAGCAACAAGGAAGACTGGAGCCGCTTAACTGGGGTACGTAAGTAGCCAACACGCAGAAAAATCGCACTCAATTAACCATAATTGAGTGCGTCAGTCCTCGTTTACAGGTCATTAACATCAATTATTGACACTTAGATACAGAAAAAGTCTCTCTGCAACTCGCACCAGTGCTCAAAAATAGTCGAAAAACCTCATTTATTAGTCAAAGATGTGACGGCTAATGAAAGTCAAGCAAAAAAGTTGCATTTAGGTCATTTATTGACCTTTTCACAGCCGTGAAAAAGGGCTACTATAGCGCCCCTTTGGAGAGCAAGGTGAAGTACATAATGCAAATTGGCCCGTATCAACTGTCTAATCAGCTGATTGCCGCACCAATGGCAGGTGTCACCGATCAAGCCTTCCGAAATCTCTGTTTACGCTATGGCGCAGCTTTGGCCGTATCAGAAATGCTTTCGTCGAATCCCGATGTTTGGGACAGCGATAAAAGCCGTCAGCGCATGATGCATTCTGGCGAAGAAGGGATACGCTCGGTACAAATAGCAGGGGCAGATCCTGATTTAATGGCCAATGCCGCTAAGTTCAACGTTGAACAAGGTGCGCACATCATTGATATCAATATGGGCTGCCCAGCAAAGAAAGTGAATAAAAAATTTGCGGGTTCGGCGCTAATGCAAAGCCCCAGCTTAGTAAAAGAGATTTTACAAGCCGTGGTCGCAGCAGTGGATGTACCAGTAACGTTAAAGATCCGCACAGGTTGGGAGCCTGAACATCGTAATGGTGTTGAAATAGCCCAAATTGCTGAAGATTGTGGTATTGCCTCGCTCGCCGTTCACGGCCGAACAAGACAATGCATGTACAAAGGCTTTGCCGAGTACGACACTATCAAAGCAATTAAACAGACTGTCTCAATTCCTGTTATCGCCAACGGGGACATCGACACACCGGAGAAGGCCAAGTTTGTACTTGACTACACTGGCGCCGATGCCCTGATGATAGGAAGAGGTGCACAAGGAAGGCCATGGATTTTTAAAGAAATCCTACATTACCTGGAAACAGGTAAAAAGTTAGCGCCAATTAAGGCAGAAGAGCAACGCACAGTAATGCTTGAACACCTTAAGAAACTTTGTGACTTATATGGCGAATACAAAGGTGTCCGATTTGCTAGAAAGCATGTCGGGTGGTACCTAAACCATGAGGAACAGCGTCAATTTCGTGCTGACTTCAATAGGCTTGAAACCGCTGCCCAGCAACATTCCTTCGTAGAATGTTATTTTGATGAATTAGTTTAGAATTTAATAAAGAGCAGAATAGAATGTTTGATCAGACAACTAACACAGAAGTTCACCAGCTTACCGTAGGCAAAATCGAAACAGCAAACGGCACTATCAAGCCGCAGTTATTACGTGACGCAGTTAAACGTGCCGTAACTAACTTCTTCTCACAGTTAGACGGTCAGGAAGCTTCTGAAGTATATGAAATGGTATTGTGCGAAGTTGAAGCGCCTTTACTAGACATCATCATGCAACACACTCGTGGCAACCAAACGCGCGCTGCTAATATGTTAGGTATCAACCGTGGTACTTTACGTAAGAAATTAAAGAAATATGGCATGAACTAAGACTTAGCGTCTAAGTGATTGTAATAAAACGGACTTATCAGCAATGGTAAGCCCGTTTTGTTTTATCCGTTACCCCCATAATGACACACCACTTATCACCAAGCGTTAAAGACGATGAGAAACATCCCTTTTTAATGACTAATGTGCCTGTAGCCGAGTGATTTTCTCTGTAGCAATGGTATGGCTACAGCTGAGCCCACTATTACCTCGATAATTTTTACAGCCCCAAAAAGCCCCACGGGCACTTTCTCTTAAGGTCATATCAGCGCCACATATGTTGCACAATGGTGCCATGTGACCACAATTATCGTTTAAGCAAATAGTGAAACCTTTAGCGCGTTTGCGAGTCATTGGGCTGCCACAGAGATCACAGCCTGCTTGTTTGTGATCGCATAATGGAGAATGTGAGCAGGAGAAAAATGACTTAAACTTGCCGGTTCCCGGTATTAGCGTGCCCGTAGTACATTGAGCACATTTGATCTGCTCAAACAGTGTTTGCACCAAAGACCTACTGAATTCATTCTGTTCAATGGCATAGTGCTGCTGAATAAGTTCGACCAAAAATGGGCTGGCATTGGTCATATCGGCTAACACGTAAACCCGATGCTTTGCTCGAGTCAGTGCGACATAAAATAATCGCCGTTCTTCGGCAAATTCAAAATCTTCAGCTTGAGGCAAGAAAGCGTCGAGTATTGGTGGGGTCATTTTTTTTGACGGAAACCCATGTATGCCTTGTGTCAGCCCCATGATCACCACATAGTCAGCCTCTTTACCTTTGGATGCATGAAACGATAAACACTCAATCACTAACATGGGGTAGTTAACCGTTAACTGACGCAGCAGATCTTTATCTGGCAGCTGAAACCAAAAGCGTGCCAGTAAGTATACTGTCGGTTTAGTTGTGGGCTTATCAGTGGCTTTAGCTACGCGGACAGACAGCGCATTCAAGGCTTGCTCTAATGCATTGCTACTCGGTTCATCTTTGGTTGCGCCCTCATTGGCGCCGCGGCGAAGTATTGATATCGCAGGATCGACAACCTGTACTAACGAATGAATATTTTTGTTGATTTGATTAGGGTTTTTGCTCACAAAGGCACTGGCTACTTCGCCGATACGGTTATTAAATCTAAATGTAAGGTCTAAATATGTTTCGGTAGTATTGCCAAAATACCGCGAAAATTGAGTCGTTAAGCTGACATCCGCACCACTGAAGCGATAGATGGCCTGCCAATCATCTCCAACACAAAATAGTGAGGTATCAGTGTTGCTCGTATTCGCTCTCGAATCTCGCAGGGCACGCACTAAACGCGCTCTAGGTTCTGAAATATCCTGAAACTCATCGACCATAATATATCGCCACGGGCTAACATATTGGCCGCTTTGCAGATAACCGAGCGCTTTAGCGATCATATCTTCAAAGTCGATATCACCGCTCGCAGATAAATGCTGCTGATATTGCTGTAAAATGGGCTGCAACAATTCAAACGCTTTACGGGTTTGTTGAGGATCGCCAGCATTGGCAAATACCTGCTCTAAGCCTTTTTCATCAACACAAGCCGCTTTGTATAAGCCGATTAACTGACTGAACAGTTTAGCCAACTCAGTCACTCGTCCTAGCTTATGAAGGGTTGCCAATATGGCGTCGTCAGGCAATGGCGAATAGTTAACTTTAAATACCGTTAAGGCCTGCTCGAGCCTGTTGATTAACTGATTTTTTTTGTGCTGATAATAAAATAATTCAATGCAGTTAGTTTGATGTTTTTTATGTAACTGACGTTGCCACTCCATTGATGCAAAATACGCAGCGTTATCGATATAAGGCGCAGTATTATTGGCGCCATCGATAGCGTAATACTCAATGTAAACGTGATGTTGTGGAAGATAAAAATCAGCTTGATACTGACGAAAATCAACTGTACTGACGTCATATTCATATTTGGCTTCATACTGATATTCAATGCCATTAATAAATAACCAATTGGCGATATACAGCTCAGCAAAGCTTTTCACTCTTTCGCCTTTTAATGAGCGGATGTCGTTATCATTTAGATATTCAAAGTAATCACCTTCGGTGGTAAATTCGAACGGGTTTTTCTCCACGTAATAAAAATGACTAAAATAGTCAAAAACTTGTTTACGATAAGGCTCATCTTCAATCAAGGTTTGTAAGCTATTGTGCACCCATTTATCTTTAGCCTGCTCATCGTTTACCCAAGGTGACAAGCTGGGGTTAACACCTTCAACCTCGGCAATGATTTTCAATCCTAAACTATGAAACGTACTCGCCTTAATATCATCGGTGCCAAGCTGGTGTTTAATTCGCTGGTCCATTTCTTTGGCGGCTTTTTTACCATAAGCCAATAATAAAATATCATCCGCTTGAGCTTGGCCACTGGCAACTAAATACCCCGCGCGGCCAACCATTACACTGGTTTTACCGGTTCCCGCACCCGCTAACAGCAGATTGTTATCGTCGTCAATAATACATGCACGGCGCTGTTTATCGGTTAATGGGTTTGATTCTACATGATCGAAAAAGTCAGCAAACGCGAGTAATTGAGATTGAATATAATGCTCACGAATATGCTCCACATCCGCATTATTCCAGTGGTAAAAATCGCGCAATTGAGTTAACGCCGCGCGTGTTTTTGTGGGCAATTCGACGCGGTCACTCCAGGGAAACCAGCGGCGGTATTCTCGCTCAATTCTCGGGCGTATTTTGTCAACCAATGACTGGCGTAAATAGCGGCTCGATATTGCTTTTTCAATTCGAGAGATCAAATCACATAACTGGTTTTCATGGGATAAGGCCCAGAGTAATTCGACTTGTTGTTTAAATTGAGACTTAGCGAAATAGCTCAGAAATGGAATTTGATAACAAGTACCGGCGGCATTCACACTTAGCAAGCTACCGAGTAAACTGGCACTAAAAACTGGCGGGTGATCTAACTGCTGCCACGATAGGTGGCCAGCATTGAGCAATTGATGAGTCTGTCTAAATCGTGCTAAAAACTGCCCTTGAGTTGAAATAAAGGTGATGCCCTCTGTCGTTAACTCAAGCGCATTGGCACTGCGCTGATACAAATGTCCAAACCAACTGTGAGGGATATGCTTAACTGAATATTCTGCTGACAATGTAAAACCTACGACTAAATGGTTTCAGGGGTTAACCGACTAATATTGAAGATAACTTTACAGCAAATAATTAGCCATTACGGATTTAAAGCAATAATACACCTCGTCGGTGATTAAGTGAATGTGCTAAGCAACTCACAGGCTTAACGAAGAGCCCCCCGAAATGTTGTCAATAACCTATAGCGCGATATCGCCTTTAGTGTAACGCGGCGATCGACGGCCTATTGAACACCCGATAAATTATCGAAAAATGCTCATCTACATCCGCATTGTTGACATGCTGGTCGCCGTTGATGACATAACTGCAGCCACATACCAACAAGGGTTTGTTGGTATGGTGAAGTGGACCCAAACAATTATTTACATATCAATTAGCCATAATTATCGCCTTGTTCCGTTGTCGTTAAACTAAAACAAGCCAAATCAATCTAGAGCAACTAGATTAAATAGCGCTGAATCGTCTACTCAATAATGTATAAATTGGCACCGAATATGTGAACCAGCTAACAAAACCATTGCGAGTAAATTGAAGCCATTAAAAGATGCATATAATATACATGTAAATTATGTGCATCTTTGGAGTGGCTCATGTCAACACCGCAAACAACTGAACAGTTATCACTATTATCGCTGGTTGATTTAATCGATCATATTGAAGCGACTCACCATAGGTATATCCGTGAAACAGCGCCATTATTGATTGAGTACACCGAAAAAATGCTTCGTGCTCATGGTGATGATCATGATGAGATCAAACCATTGGCGCAATGTGTACGCGAGTTAATTGACGAATTAATGCCCCACTTGATGAAAGAAGAACAGATCCTGTTTCCAGCGATTAAATCCCTCAGCTTAGGTCAGCCTGTCAATGGCTGTTTTGGCCATATTGGCAACCCGATTAACATGATGTTGCACGAGCATGATAATGCCGACCTCATGCTTCATACTATTCGACGCTTAACCAATGACTACACTATTCCTGCAGGCGTTTGCCACACATGGCAAGCATGTTATCGCACCTTGGCTGAATTTGATGCCGACTTACAAACTCATATTGACGTTGAAAACACCCTATTGTTCCCCAAAACATTAGCGCTATAATTTACTCAAATCCCCTTCTTGAGAAGCAACGCCGACTTAACCCAAGCGGATTTGCTTCCTTTTTTTAGCGAAACTTCATACAGTAACATTGCCAGCAATATTATGGAGTCAGTATGTCCCCTCATCATTACCCAACATTTGCCCTAGACGACATCGCCAATTTACATGAGTCTGCCCAAGTAGAGTTTAAGTTAGCGGGTGGACGAGACGGCAAGGGTACTTTGCCCGAAGGCATGTGGGAAAGCTACAGCGCTTTTGCCAATACCTTAGGCGGTGAAATTATTTTAGGCGTAAAAGAACTGCATGGTGATTTTACGATTGAAGGGATTGTTAATCCGATGCCGATGCTCAGTGAAATTTGGACAATTCTACAAAATCCGAAAAAAATCAGTCACAATATTTTAGCGCCGACTGATGTGCAAATTATCGAAATTATGTCTAAAAAGCTTATTCGCATCCATGTACCCTGCGTCGACGTAAAAATAAGACCTATCTACGTCGGCACCGATCCTTATAGCGGCACCTACTTTCGTGTAGGTGATGCTGATATGCATGCTAGCCGCGAGCAAGTGGAACAAATGAGCCTTAAAGCAGGTATCGACCTAAAAGGCTAAATCCGCGCTAAAGCAACTCGAGCAGTAAATCCAATTGGTTGATTTCAATATGCGGTAATACCGGTTGTGCTTTTTTATGCCGTTGCTGCATACATGGATTTAACCAGACACTTTGGCAGCCCGCCATTTTCGCCCCAGCAATATCGGACAGCGGATGATCGCCCACATGCAATAACGCCGACGGCCTAATATCTAACTGGCGGCAAGCGAGGGTAAACATGTCGGCTGCAGGTTTCATTTTAACGCCATGACCTGGGTGTAATACAAATTGCATCACCTTATCTAACCCAATACGTTGGGTGTCGACATTACCATTGGTGATACCGATAAGTCGGTAGCGTTGACTGAGACGTTCTAGCAACTGCATCACATTATTATCAATGGTAAAATTACTACGATGATGATGAAAACAGGTCATCCCATCTTGTGCCCCTTTACTGGCTTCAACTTCGCTATAATTAAAGTGTAAAAGACCTTGGTGCAACATGGCATAGCGGGCGGCACTGGTATCATGAGCTAACTCTGGGTGTCGCGTAAACAGCGCATGTTTGAGTTGCTGCCATTGATCGACATTCCACGCTGTTGTAGCGGGATAGGTTTGATTAATGAACCAAAACAGTTGCTCACTGGCATGCATTACATAAGGAAGGTTATTGTACAGCGTGTCGTCTAAGTCAAAACTAATCGCGCTAAACGTTTGTAGACGCTGATATTGGATTATTGAAGCTTTAGGCAATGGCGATATCATTATTTCCCCCTGTCTTTTTTTGCTCTTGGATGCGCGTTATCGTACACTTTGGCAAGGTGTTGAAAGTCTAAACTGGTATAAATTTGTGTCGTCGATAAGTTAGCATGACCGAGTAATTCTTGTACGGCACGTAAATCTTGGCTTGATTCAAGCATATGGGTTGCAAACGAATGGCGCAACTTATGCGGATGAACTTTGACCGCCATGGCTTGCTCTTGCCCCCACTTAGCCATACGCGCTTGAATACTACGATGAGACAATCGTTTGCCTTGACTGCTGACAAATAACGCCTCTCCGGCTTCAGCGCAAGGTAGTTGATTACGGCAATTCAGCCAAGCGGTCAATGCCTGTAAGGCTAGCTTACCAATAGGCACAACACGCTGTTTACTGCCCTTACCCATGACTTTAACTTCACGTTGATCAAACTTGATGTCAGCGCAATCTAAGCTGGCTAGCTCGGCTAAACGTAAACCACTTGAATAAAATAATTCCATAATGGCTTTGTCACGCAAACTCAAAGGATCATCGCCCGCTATGGACAATAAATGACTAACGGCATCCACATCCATATTTTTTGGTAAGGGTTTATTTTGTTTTGGTGCACTTAATGTCTGTGCTGGGTTTACCGTTACGGCACCTTCGCGCAATAAAAAATCAAAGAACTGTTTTAAGGCAGACAAACACAAAGACAAAGATCGAGGACTCAATCCTTTACGATGTAACCTTGCCAGTACAGATTGCAGTTGTTCACGAGTGGCATCTATGAGCTTGGTTGGTTCCGTTAAGATGGCTTCAACTCGACGCAGTTCAAACATATAGTTACGCACGGTATAGGCTGAAAGCTGTCTTTCTGAGGTCAAATGTTGGCTAAATATCGTTTGCCAGTCTGTTGGCTTCATCAAGGTACTCCCAGATTGTAACTACTCAGGCCGTCGCCATTTAAGCCTATTTCATTGTTGAAAAATACTCATTTAACACACTAAACTACGCTTTTTGCCTTGAACTAAGCATAAATGACTTAGTCCTGAGCATTTAGATTACATTTTGATACCAACATCTCAAATGAGAATGGCGACTAAGTGGTTACAAACGATTGACCTAATCCGTGTATCCTAAACAATACACTTGGCATTAACGATTACAGTTGCGGCAACATATGGTCCAGCAAACGACGCAATTGGCTAAATAACAACGAATCCATGTCGGGATGAAAATGGGTTGGATTTTTACTTGCGATGGCAAATATCACCTGACCATTTTCATCAGATAATTTAGTTAATGCCACAGAGCCGACTTCGCTACCAAACAAACGTTTAGATTCTGACTGGGTTAACCGGCCAAAGTAATAACCGTTTTGGACTCGATGACGCCAAATCTTAGCTAATTCACTGTCGATATCGTGCACAGTAATCAACCTGACATGACTAAAGCCAAACTCGGTTTTTAACCCCTCTGACAGCACTAGACGCAGCTCACCCAAGTCTTGGCTCGCAAGCATTTTAAACGATAACTCAGTATTAAATTTAAATATTCTCTCGTTATGAGTCGCAATATTCATTAGCGAAGTAATTTCTTCTTCGAGCTGACCCACTCGTTGACGCAATAGCTCTTGTCGGCGTTCAACTAATGATACCGCGCCGCGTTCAGTATGCGGTATACGCATGGCGACTAACAGCTCAGGATAGCGATTAAAAAAGTCAGGATTATCCAATAAGTATTCGCGGATCAACATTTCATCAAACGGCGCTTGCTGCATACTCACCATCATATCGGCACCAAGATCTTGGCCAATTGAATTAATATCTTTTGCTTGAGCGCTGCTAACAGTATCGTCAGTGGCCTCATTGGTTAAACTGGCTTCAGTGGTAATGTCACTCATAATTGTATTTGTCCGTCATATACGTGTTCAGCCGGTCCAGTCATCCACAGAGGTTTACCCTCACCGTCCCAATTGATCACTAAACTACCACCAGGTAAGTCAACTCTCACCTGCTTATCAAGCTTACCTTGTAATTGCCCAACCGCTGCAGCGGCACAGGCTCCTGTACCACAAGCTAACGTCTCTGCCACACCACGCTCATATACCCGTAATTTAATATGTCCAGGGGTAATGACTTGCATAAAGCCCACATTCACGCCTTTAGGAAAGCGCTCATGACGGGTTAACATACTACCAATTTCATCAACGGCCACGGTTTGCACATCCTCGACGTCGATGACACAGTGTGGATTACCAATTGAAATAGCGCCACATAGGTAAGTTTGCATTGAGGTTTGTAGTAAGTATGTTTTTTCGCTTTTTTTGGCTTTAAACGGAATTTGGCTTGGCTCGATAACAGGTACACCCATATTGACTGTCACGTTACCATCACGCTCAATCCGTAAAGTGATTTTGCCTGAATTAGTACTCACGCGAATTTTATTTTTTTGGGTTAAGCCTTTATTTCGAACAAAACGAGCAAAACAGCGAGCACCGTTGCCACACTGTTCAACTTCACTGCCATCGGCATTAAAGATGCGATAATGGAAATCTAAATCAGGATCATAGGGCGGCTCGACCAACAGTAGTTGATCAAAACCAATCCCAAAATTGCGATCTGCAAGACGGCGAATTTGCTCAGGCGAAAAAAACACATTTTGTGTTACGCCATCAACAACCATAAAGTCATTACCCAGTCCGTGCATCTTAGTGAAATGGATCACAAAAGTTTCCTTATAAAACGTTATGCCGCTAGCTTACTGCCTATGGCAATAAATGTTCGCCTTGCCAAAGTTGTTGTAGCGTTTCGCGCTGACGAACAACAAAATCATCACCACCATCAACCATAATTTCAGCGACTCTTGGGCGAGAATTATAATTTGAGGCCATCGCAAAACCATAAGCGCCACTAGAGCGAACCGCTAAGAAGTCACCCGCTTTTACCGCTAACTGCCTGTCTTTACCCAAAAAGTCACCGGTCTCACACACTGGGCCTACGATATCATAAGCAAACGTTGGCGCATCATTTTGTTGTACCGGAATAATATTTTGCCATGCGCTGTAAAGTGATGGACGAATAAGATCATTCATTGCCCCATCGACAATCGCAAAACGCTTATCGCTGTTTTCTTTTAAATAAAGCACTTGAGTGACGAAAATACCTGCGTTAGCCGCAATCGCACGACCCGGTTCAAAAATTAACGTTAACTTACGTCCATTTAATCGTTCAAGTAATGCTGCAGCATAAGCATCGGGATGTGGCGGGGTTTCAGCGTTATAAGTCACGCCTAAGCCGCCACCTACATCAAAATGTTTTATCTCAATACCTAGCTCACCTAAACGGTCTATCAACGCAAGCATGCGATCCATCGCATCTAAGAAAGGTTTTATTTCAGTGAGCTGAGAACCAATATGACAATCAACCCCTTTAACATGTAAATGAGCTAATTGAGCCGCACGGGCAAAAACCACTTCGGCTTCATCCATTGCGATGCCAAATTTATTTTCTTTAAGACCTGTCGAAATGTAAGGATGAGTACCGGCATCAACATCAGGATTAATTCGCAACGAAACAGGTGCCACTTTCCCTAATCGCCCGGCAACATCATTGAGCTGTTCAAGTTCGGCACTCGACTCAACATTAAAACAGTAAATCCCGATGTTGAGAGCTTGCTCCATTTCGGCAACGGTTTTGCCCACACCAGAAAAAACCACTTTGTTAGGATCGCCGCCCGCTTGCAGCACACGCGAGAGCTCACCGCCAGAGACAATATCAAAACCACTGCCTAAACGGGCCAATACATTTAATACCGCAAGGTTTGAATTGGCTTTCACTGCATAGCAAATAAGATGAGGATGATCAGCAACGGCATTATTAAAGGCATGCCAATGACGCTCTAATGTGGCACGAGAATATATGTACAGCGGCGTGCCATGAGTCTTGGCCAATTTTGCTACATCGCAGTCTTCTGCGAATAGTGAATTATTTTGATAAGAAAAGTAATCCAAAATACGGTCCCTTATAAATGCTATTCTTGTTGTGAAATTGAGGATTGAGAGTCGAGTTCCTCTGTTTGCTTTAGCACATCTGTGCTGGCAGATTTTGGGGCGACTTTATTGACCACTGGCTCAGGTGTTTTGTACAAAACCCCTTTTTGACCACATGCGGTTACGAATAGGCTAGCAAGCATAATAAATAAAAGCAGTCTCATTTTTCTCAACATCTGTGCATCTAGTTAATAATGGACTTATAATCGCATTCATAACGCAGAAAGCAAAGGATAGAAATACATGGCTATTACAGATACTGAATTTCATCGATTAGCCGATGAAATGTTTGCCGAGATAGAAAACGCGGTAGAAAAAGCAATTGACGAGCAAGATGCCGATGTCGATATCAATGCAAGCGGCAATGTTTTGCAGTTGGCTTTTGAAGATGGTTCGCAAATCGTCATCAATAAACAAGAACCGCTTCATGAAATTTGGCTAGCCACGAAATCTGGTGGCTATCACTTTAATTATAATGACGAAAAATGGTTAGATACCCGTAATGGGTTGGAATTTATGCCTTTCGTGATTGATGCAATTAACAAGCAAAGCGGTATTGTGCTCAAGATAAACCCATAAATGTCCCATTGTTTGAGTTTGTGATAGCGATTGAGTGAGTTATTAAATAGTGATTGATATTGGGCTTATGCTTAAAATGCTGAGCCCATCTCATCTTTTGACAAACCAAAGGGCATAACGGTTAATTCACCTTCTATGCGTACAAGTTGGAAAAACTGCGGCATATTAAAAACAGGATGTCGTTGTTTTTTCTCGTCAAATACGTATAAGTGACTTTCTTGGGCAACAAAATCATTGATGTTAGTATGTTGATATTGTAAATGCTCAAGCTGATTAATTTCATCCGCGATATACACATCCAGCATTTGATTACGTTTATGTAAAAAGTACTGTTTCGCACCCATCACTGTATATTGGTAGATCACCGATGGCGCACTCGAATGAGGATCATCCGCTAAATCAGGCCGCGGCAACACATAAGTTTCATCACTCTTTTTATGAGCCATCGAGTCACGTTTACGATACATCATCCCTAAAGAATTAAAATACAGACGGTATCGTTGATCACCAATCGTTATTGAATGCATCAATGTATTCGTCTGATCCGCCTTCTTCATTAAACCATAACAACGTAACAGCAGTGTTTTGAGCTGATTGAAAATCTGTTGCTTTAACTTGGCTGAGCAACTAATAATCGATAAATCAACTTGTTCATTCGAACGCTTTAATCCCAATATAATAAATGAAATCGCTTCAAGTAATGCGGTGTGACCGTTAAAACGATGACATTGCCATTCACCCCAACTGTCTAAGCAAACGATTGCAACTGATGACAACATATTCTGTTTAGTTTGACCTAGGGATAAAACAGTGGCATTTGCATAATCCAGCATCGATTCAGGTCCAAACCATTGAGTCGTCGGATCACCATCCATATTCGCAATAAACACAATTTTTTGATAAAACCATGGCTCACATAAATCGCGCTTAGACACCGTGGGCACATGATGCATGATAGGGATCAATTTACGCGAAAGGTAGCCTAGCTTGTCGGCGCGCATTTTATTGCGCCCAACTTGAAACCAATGAGTCTCTGAAGTTGCCAGACCATTCATCACTGACCACGCAACTAGGCTGCATATGTTGTCAGCATCGTGTATAGCATGATTATCAAAGGCGTTTTGTTGATAACGAGTATCGACTTGAAATTGATCCAGTTCGTCATAAGGTTGACGATATAAATAAAATCGTGATGTCTTTAAGCAATGGCGGATCGTTAACGACTTTTCCGCGGTCGATAAACTCCATAAACGATTTAGAGGCTGCAACAAATGGTCATCATGACTAAAATAAGTGTGTAATTTACGCGCCAACAAGCCGAGTTCTTCAACCCGCATACGTTCACTTAGCGTTTGTTTCGAGGCAAATTTTAATAGATTCTTGTAACTGACTAATAGCAGTTCACTGAGCTGCTGATTGAACCATTTTAACTGGCCGGCATGCCAATAAGGGCTATTATCCAATGTGGCAACTAACTCATGGCTCCACCCCCATTGCTTAACGAGACTGTTAATTTTTTCAACCCGCCAGTCTGTCGCACTATGAGGTGATACACACGATAACGTAACGCCAGACTTTAAGTAAAAACAACGTCTGACAATTTCTAAACGATTATGCTCTCCCTGAGCAATCAAGTAAGCTTCTATACGTTGATAAAGCAGTAAATAAGCATCGTTATCAACACTAAAATCTTGTTGTTGGCAATATTGCCAAATTTGCTGGGTTATCATCTGGGTATGTGGGTATTCAGAAGCATATGTTTCAAGCAGTAACACTTTTAATAAAGCTTTATGAGGTTTATTTAAGCCCTTATAAAGCTGCCATAATGAGGCACCAAAATACTCTCCTGCTGGCAATGAATTGACATCACCAAGATACAGTAAGTTAGGATCAGATTCAGTATCTTGACTATCGGCATCGGGCCACCAAGCAACAATTTTGCCTGCGAGTCGAATGTGAGAGCGGTAAAACTCTTCTAACAATAGCCAATGTTGGCTACTACCACTGTGTTCTATGCCTACTGACTGGCAATTATCAAATGCGCTGCATTCTCTAAATTGCATGGGATGCACAAGATAAAAGTTAACTTCAAACTCAAAACCGGCAAACCAGTCAGTAATGAGTTTGTTCTTATATTCGATTAAGTTAAGCTGGTCTTGGGTAAGATTACTGTTGTAAACCAACCAGATATCTATATCACTTTGCGGGTTTTGTCCAAAACTGGCAGTGCTACCCATGGCATATATGCCTTCAAAAGCCGTAGCACTTGAATCAATAGCCTCCGAAATAGGTAAACTCAAGGCATCACATGCTGAAATCATCGCGTCTGACAATATAAAATTGTGTATTCCACACGGCGTCTTAGGATCAATAATGTCAGAAACATCTATTTGATTATATTGAATTAAAAATGGGATGAGATGAAATAAATGTTGCTGTAAATCAGGCAACACATTAAGCACTCTAGTCAATCTGATGCTATTTAGTTTCTCAGCTAGATCCTTTTGATAATATGCCGTTTTATCGGTCAAGACTCACATCCTTTATACTTTGGCTAATACAAACGCTTAAAAACAAACCGTTAATAACAAATAATTATAAGAAACTAATTTATTATTACAATTACCACCAATAAAGCCAACCAACCTCACGTTTTCGCCAAAACAGTGATAATGGTAGCACTTTTTTTGGTTTCGCCAGAAGTTAATCGAGGATCTAGGCCCAGAATAAGCTCTACAGACTTCAAACAATTGCCATCGATTTGTTACATCATCGCTTGAGCAATGATAGCATTACCTCAATGAGGCTATCTGATGGATCTACTACAATGTCTGAAAATATAATTCGTATCGCAACACGTAAAAGTCCACTGGCAATGTGGCAAGCTGAATTTGTCAAAGCTGAACTTGAACGCATTCACACTGGATTAACCGTTGAACTATTGCCGATGAGCACCAAAGGTGATGTCATTTTAGATACTCCGTTGGCTAAAATCGGTGGCAAAGGACTGTTTGTTAAAGAGCTTGAAGTTGCCATGCTTGAGAATCGTGCCGATATTGCAGTGCATTCAATGAAAGACTTGCCGGTAGACTTTCCAGAAGGGTTAGGGCTTCAAGTTATTTGCGAACGTGAAGATCCACGCGATGCTTTTGTATCAAATAATTATAAATCTATCAGCGAATTGCCTCAGGGCGCGGTGGTAGGCACATCAAGTTTACGCCGACAGTGCCAAATTAGAGCCGCTCGCCCTGATTTAGTGATCAAAGATTTACGCGGTAATGTTGGCACCCGTTTAGCCAAGCTCGACAGCGGTGATTACGCAGCCATTATCTTGGCAGCTGCAGGATTAATACGCTTAAAATTGAATGACCGTATTGCAGGTTTTATCTCTGCCGAAGAGTCACTTCCAGCTAATGGCCAAGGTGCGGTGGGTATTGAGTGCCGTACCGATGATGAGCGCGTTAAGGCATTATTAGCGCCACTTGAACATTTAGAAACCCGTTATAGAGTGCTTGCTGAAAGAGCAATGAATTCCCGTTTAGAAGGCGGATGCCAAGTCCCTATTGGTGCTTTTGCTGAAATTAACGGTGATACCTTAACCTTACGAGGTTTAGTCGGTAATCCTGATGGTAGCCAAATAGTCCATGGCACAGTATCGGGCGCTAAGCAGGATGGTATAGCGCTTGGTAAATCTCTTGCGGAAGATTTAATCAGTCGCGGCGCTAAAACTATTTTAGATGCTGTGTATGCCCGTTAATATTTTGTCATCAAGATAACAGACGATGAAAGTCTTGTTAACGCGCCCACTCGGGCGCAATCAAGCAATGGAGGAGCAACTCTCACGTCGAGATGTTGCTTATCTTGTTACTCCACTTTTAGCGATCATTGATACAAACGAATCGATTACTAACGCCGTACTAGACCAAACTGATAATTTATTATTTATTAGTACCAATGCCGTCGATTTTGCGGCAAAAAAACTCCACAACAATTTCCCCTCATATTGCCGTTATTTTGCTGTCGGTCAAGCAACGGCAGATAGCCTAGCCCAATATAATATCCATGCCGTTAGCTCGCCAGAAGACAGTCAAGATAGCGAAGGCTTATTGTCACTGCCCCAATTACAGCATGTCGAAAAACAATCATTTATTATTGTTCGAGGCTTAGGCGGACGAGAAACACTCGCTGAACAGTTACAACTACGTGGCGCCAATGTGAGCTACTGGCAGGTCTACCAACGCGCGCTACCAAAACTTGACGGCAAAGAGATAACTCAACACTGGAAATCGTTTGGGATAGATACCATTGTGATTACCAGTGGTGAAACATTATCCAATTTAATCGAGCTTGTACCAAAAGAATTATTTGCATGGTTACGTGCATGTCATATCATAGTCCCCAGTAATCGCGTCGAGTTACAAGCTAAAGCAATGGGATTGAGCCATATTACCAATGCAAATGGAGCCAATACTCAAGCTATACTAACGAGTCTTGCTTTATAATTTGTTATTGTATTGTTATGTTGCATCGACACGCATTTATTAATATTGCTTTTATTGGTTGTATTTTTGCTTTCAAGGACTGTTCATGGAAAACAATAAAAAAGATCCAAACTCGCCAGCACACAAGGATGAGAACGTTATGTCTCCTGCGCCAAGTCCAACGGACAATCCGGCACAGGCCAAAAAAGGCAATGCGACCAGCCAGCAGTCTGCTGACAAAACCAATAATAATCAGTCCAATCCCTCTGCAAAATCCTCTGTGAATTCTCCTGTAAATTCTCCTGTAAATAAGAGCCGACGCAAAGCTAAACCTAGCTCTTGGTGGATCCGCCTTGGAGTCTTGTTCAGTTTAATCGTGGCAATTATTGCTATCGCAGCTTGTTATTGGCTCTATTTGCAGCTTGATCAACAAGGCAATGACCAAGCTCAGTTGGAACAAAGTCTCACTGAGCAAGTAACACAAAATAAATCGTTAAAAGATGAATTACAACAAACGACAATGGCAACCAATAAGCGCATTGGTACACTAGATCAACAACAGTCAAACGATACCAAAGCTTATGCGAAGTTGGCCGATCTGCAGCAATCAACTAAACAATTGCAAGAACGCGTCGCCATTATTGCCCAGCGCAGTCCTAACCATTGGATGGCATCAGAAGCGGAATACCTAGTGCGCATGGCGGGCCGAAAGCTGTGGTTAGAAAATGATCCACAAACTGCAATTGGTTTATTACAGTCAGCAGATGAGCGCATCAGCGCCATGAAAGATCCTGCATTAACATCTCTGCGTAAGGCCTTAGCTGATGACATCACCAACGTTAAAGCATTAAAAACCACAGACGTAACCAATACTATTTTTGACCTAGATATCCTTATCGATGGCTTAACACAATTAACGTTAAATCGTGTTGATGAAAATTTTGCTGCAACCAAAAATACCCCTCCAGTAACGGACTCAATTGACGACTGGCAACAGAACCTGGCCCGTACTTGGCATGATTTAACTGATGGCTTCATCACTATCCGTAAACGTACTACTGATTTAGAACCGCTATTGTCACCGGATCAACAGTGGTATTTGGTCGAAAACATTCGCAACAAATTACTGCAAGCACAATTAGCATTGTACCGTTTTGATCAAGTGAATTATCAACAGTCTATTTCTTTAGCAGACAAGTGGTTACAACAGTACTTTGATTTAAGGGATCCAAAGACCAAAGCAACGATTAAGTCTTTAGATAAACTTGCCAAGGTTAAGATTGACAAAATTACACTCAATAAATTTCAAGCATCGCCACTACTGCAGCAACTCGTTATCTATGGTGAGATTATGCCTACTGAGGAGCCTGCACAATGATTAAGACGCTAGTTTATGTGGTGCTCATTTTAATTGGACTGTGTCTCAGTCCACTTATTGTTGGGCAAAGTGGTTACGTGTATATCGCGATTGGCGACTACCAAGTCGAAACCAGTTTAGTAGTAGGAGTGATTGGATTAATTGTATTTTATTTTGCGCTGCAATTACTCGAGTGGTTAATCGTCCTTCTATTAAATATCGTACTAAGCAGCCGATATCTTCCAGAAGAATGGCGAAGAAAAGCGGCTAAAAAACATACTTTAATCGGCGCTTTAGCACTGGCAGAAGAAGATTGGCCAGCGGCAGAACGAGCCATGGCTAAAGGTGCTGAAAAAGGTGAAATTCCAGTATTAAACTTATTTGCAGCGGCCAGAGCAGCACACTATCAAGGTGATATCACCGCGCGGGATCATTATTTAACTCAAGCAGAGGTCCACCCTATCGCAAAAACGGCGGTATATACTTCGCGTACTCGTTATTTAATCAAGCAGGGTGAATTCGTTAAAGCCCGTGCAATACTAGATACACTCAGCCCCACAAGTAAAAGCAGTGCCCCAGTGTTGAAACTGGCTCAAGAATTATATCTACAGCAACAGGATTGGCAGGCATTAAAGTTGCTGTTACCTATTTTGAAAAAGCGCCAATTGTTAGCTGAAACGGAGTGGAGTCAATTAAACACTAAAACGAACAATATTTTAATGTTGAATGCAGCAAAAACCTCTGAAGCAGAGTTGAATAAATGTTGGCATTGGTTAAATAAGTCAGAACGTAAACAAGATGAATTAATATTAGCTTATGCTCATGGCCTTATTCAGTATGGTCACAAAGAACAAGCGATAAAGTTAATTCATAAACAAGTTAACGCTTCGCCATCGGCGGCTTTATTTTCGGCAATACCAGATTTAATTAGTGCACAAGATCAAGATATACGAAAATTACTCGGCCGATTAGAAACCTCTCATGAAAATGATGCTGACTATCAAATGTGCCTAGCAAAACTTGCCATTCAAAGTCGTGACACTAAACAAGCCAAAATTCATTGGCAAAACGTATGTCGCATAGCACCCACTCATCAATCATGGCTCGCGTTGGCGCAAGCACAAGAACAGTTGGGTGAAAACTCTACTGCGGCCCATAGCTATCGCAACGCGGCTAATATCATGTAAACAGTGATTTTATTATTTGGTACACACTTAAAGCCTGCAATTTGCAGGCTTTTTTTGTTAAATTTGTTAACTTTTTGTTTATTAGGCCGATATATAGACAGAAGAGTTAATCCAAAATAGTGAACTTATCGTGACTTAAAACGTACAACATGGTTAGAATAGACATCATAATAATATCTTTATATATCAAATTCAACACCTTAGTTAACAATCTATTAAACGTCAAAAAATTGACTATTTTAGCAACCAATGATATTATTCTTAGTAGATTGTTTCTAAATTTATTTTAATGTTAATACTATTTATTTTAATGTTAATACTGATAGGTTAATACGCAGATACTTTGCATATTAACCTATTAATATCTTAAGTGTATCAAAGCTGTTGGGAGCTTCAAATGGGATCGATGACTACATCAAAGAATGGAATACTTTCTGCTTCAGAAGGTTCGGTGACAATAACTATTAACAATGAAACCAAGGAACTACAACTTGGTCAGACAGCTCCGGCAGGCGCAATAGTCGCTAGCAGTGATGAGCTTGGTTTTGTTATAACTTTTGATGACGGTACTATTTTTAATAGTGCTAATACTCCTAATGATGAATCACTCATAACACCAGCTGATACTAATAATGATGCGATTGTTGGACAAGCAGCAGATCAACAATCTTTGGATGAAATAGAAGCCTTACAGGCATTGATTGCATCTGGCGAAGACCCAACTGAAGATTTACCAGAAACTGCCGCTGGCACCCCAACTGTCAACCAAGGTGATTCTGGTTATGTTGCTGTAACACGAGATGCTGGCGAGACAATTGCAAATGCAGGCTACGACACGACAGGACAAACTGCTGCCCCAACAGCAGTGACTCAAGAAGAAATTGTTATTAAAAATGATTCCCCATCGATTTTATTAAATGACGTCATTACAGTTAACGAAGATCAAGTTGCTTCTGGCAATGTACTCGATAACGACAGCGATGTTGATTCAGATTTAAGCGTAGTCAGTTTTGAAGTAGATGGTCAAACCTATCCTGCAGGTACAGAAATCGAGCTTGAAGGTGGCGTGCTCGTTATCAATCCTGATGGTTCTTTTACTTTTGCTCCTAATGAAGATTGGAATGGTCAAGTTCCGGTTATTACCTATACCACCAATACTGGCATTACCGCGACACTAACGATTGAAGTTACGCCTGTTGATGATGCGTCTGTACTTGTTAATGACAGCAATAGCGTTGCAGAAGATACTGCCGCCACCGGAAACGTATTAGATAACGACAGCGATGTTGATTCAGATTTAAGCGTAGTGAGCTTTGAAGTTGACGGCCAGACTTATTCTGCCGGTACCGAAGTGACTCTGGATGACGGTGTTTTAGTTCTTAACGCTGATGGCTCGTACACGTTCACGCCAAATGAAAATTGGAATGGCCAAGTCCCTGTCATCACCTATACCACCAATACTGGTGTTACCGCGACACTAACGATTGAAGTTACGCCTGTTGATGATGCGTCTGTACTTGTTAATGACAGCAATAGCGTTGCAGAAGATACTGCCGCCACCGGAAACGTATTAGATAACGACAGCGATGTTGATTCAGATTTAAGCGTAGTGAGCTTTGAAGTTGACGGCCAGACTTATTCTGCCGGTACCGAAGTGACTCTGGATGACGGTGTTTTAGTTCTTAACGCTGATGGCTCGTACAC
>NZ_JBEOPP010000038.1:0-46634 GCF_040310185.1 Shewanella sp. T24-MNA-CIBAN-0130
TAGAGCGGACTTCGTCCTGCTAGGTTCTAGAGCGGACTTCGTCCTGCTAGGTTCTAGAGCGGACTTCGTCCTGCTAGAATCGCTTCTAGGGACAGCTTCAGAAACGATAACAAGAGATAACAAGCGAACGCTGCGCTCACGGATTGAGCTCTCTAGCACCTAGGCTCTTGGCTTGTCATCTCGATTGTATAGCCTCTAGCCGCGAAGCGTCCTAGCAGCGCAGCGCTCTAGGCTTGCCAGCTTGATATCGCTTGTCATCATGCCCTTAGGCTTTTGGCTTGATATCGTTTGTCATCGCTTGATATCGCTTGTCATCATATTGGCTTGCCATCTAGCACTACTTGGCTGTTGATTGTATAGCATCTAGCAGCGAAGCGTCCTCGAAGACCGCAGGTCGTCCTAGCAGCCGCGGGCGCATTATTCCTAGCCTCTAGCCGCGCAGCGATCTAGGCTCTTGCTTGATCACACCCATTACGGGTAAAAAAATTTTAAAAATAGTTTAATAATTTAGGGTCTTACAATGACGTTCAGCTACAAAATATTCATTACTTCATTAGTGCTTGTCACAGTGTCAGGTTGCGGCATGATCCCGGGAAGCCACTTTGAAGGGATTGATTCTGGTGATCAGACTCGTAACCTCGAGCAAGACCTAGATAATGTTAATATTCAAATCATTGATGCATCATTAATTGCGCACCAAAAACAACAACGGAAAAAGCCTAAACCTATGTCAAGTAATGCGGGGCTCAACACCCGTCATTACCAGTATAAATTAGGGGTTGGCGACGTATTAACCATCGGCGTGTGGGATCATCCTGAGTTAACTATTCCTGCCGCAGTGCAACGTACTGCCGAGTTTGATGGTTTTAGGGTACAAGAAGACGGCACCATTACTTATGCTTATGCGCCCAATATTCCCGCTGCAGGTAAAACTGTCACGGAATTACATAAAGAATTGGTAACACGTTTAAGCAAGGTGATAGAAAAACCCCAGGTAGACATTAAAGTGGTTGGCTTTAGAAGCCAAAAAACCTACATCACTGGAGAGGTGACTCAACCGGGTGTTTATCCCATCACCCAAATACCCTTAACTTTAATTGATGCATTAAACCAAGCGGGCGGTTTATCAGAGGCCGCCGATTGGCGCACGGTCACCTTTACCCGAGGTGATAACACTGAGGTTATCCAGTTAGATAAGTTTTACGCACAAGGTGATATTTCACAAAACCGCTTACTGCAAGATGGCGACATAGTGCACGTTAACCGCAACGATGCGCAAAAAGTATTTGTATTAGGCGATGTTAAAAAAACCGGCACCGTAATGCTTAACCGCTATGGCTTAAACCTAGCAGAAGCATTAAGTGATTCCGGCGGGTTAAACGAAAACACTGCCGATGCCAATGGCATTTTTGTATTACGTAAACGCAATTATCAGCAAACCGGCATTTTAGCCGACGTATATCAATTGCACGCCAGAAATATTGCCTCATTAGTGTTAGCGGAACAATTTGAATTACAACCTCACGATATTGTTTATGTCACCTCTGCACCATTGGCCCGTTGGAACCGCGTGATCAGTCTGTTACTGCCATCGGTCGCCACATTAGACAATGTTGATGGCTTGAATAACTAATCACCCCATATTGACGAGGACTTATCCCCATGTTTGATTCCGTATTAGTGGTGTGTGCTGGCAATATTTGCCGCAGTCCGACTGCAGAATATGTATTTAAAAATAAGCTTAATGACAAAAGCATAACCGTGTCGTCAGCCGGGCTTACCGCACTGGTGGGCAAAGCGGCCGATGCCATGGCGCAAAAAATTGCCGCCAGTCATGGTGTCATCATGGATGCACATCAAGGTCAGCAATTATCGTCAAAACTGGTGGCCAACAATAGTGTCATCCTTGTTATGGAACAACGCCACTTAAACGATGTCCACAGCCGCTACCCTGAGGCGCGTGGTAAAACGTTTTTACTCGGGAAATGGATCAACAATGCAGAAATTCCCGATCCTTATCGCCAAAGCCAAGAAGCCTTTGAGCATGTGTACGCATTAATCGATAGCGCGTGTAGCGCTTGGCAAAAATATCTATAAGGAATGGCAACTTAATGAGTGCTCAGCCTACAACAAAAACTGAAAACCTTGCTCAACAAGCACAAGAAATCGATTTAATGGCCTTATTGGGCGCACTGCTCGATCGCAAATACTTTATTATTATTCTAACCGCATTATTTATGTTGGCAGGCGTGGTATACGCGGTGCTTTCAACCCCAATTTACCAAGCCACCGCAATGCTCCAGGTAGAAGATGGCGGCGGGGCCTCTGTCCCTGGCCTTGATGATATGGCGGGGATGTTCGAAAGTACCTCGGCTGCCGTGACCGAAATTGAATTATTAAAGTCGCGCTCTGTTATTGGCGAAGCCGTTGATAAATTAACCCTCGATATTGTTGCCAAGCCCAATCTATTCCCGTTTATTGGCGCCCGCTCTTTTAGGCATTTTACTCCAATCAATGCAGGCGATATCGCCGAGCCCAGCTTTGGTGCCAGCAGTTATGCTTGGGGCGGCGAGAGTATCAACATCTTCCGCTTTGATGTGCCTAAAAATGCTATTGGCAAAGGGTTTACCCTAATCGCATTAAACAATAATGGCGTTGCATTATTAAATAGCGATGACGAGCAAATATTAAAAGGCAAAGTAGGCCAAGAGCTTAGTAACGCTCAATACAGCTTAACCGTGCGCAGTTTACAGGCCCGCCCAGGAACTCAGTTTACCCTAGTCCGCAGAAACCGATTAAATACCATTTTAGACCTGCAAACCGATATAGGTGCAAGTGAGAAGGGTAAAGACTCAGGCATTATTAACCTAAGCTTACAAAGTGATAGTCCACTCTATGCCGAAAATGTGCTCGATAAAGTAGCGGCAATTTATGTGCGCCGCAATGTGGAGCGAAATTCCGCCGAAGCGCAAAAGTCATTAGAGTTTTTAGAAGTTCAACTGCCAGAAATTAAAAAGCAGCTTGAGCTTGCTGAGCAACGCTTTAACGATTACCAAATTAAGCGTCAGTCTATTAACATCACTTTGGAAACCCAAGGGGTGCTCGAACAAGTTGTCAAACTTGAAACTAAACTGCAAGAGTTACATTTAAAACGCCTCGAAGTGGGCCGTAAATTTAAGAAAAACCACCCAAAGTACCAAGCCTTAATCGAACAAATTAGTGCGGTTAGCGAGCAGAAAAAACAATTAGTCGCAGAGGTCGGTAATCTGCCAGAAACCCAACAAGAGCTATTACGCTTAAAGCGTGATGTTGAAGTCAGTAACGAAATTTATACCATGTTGCTGGGCAAAACTCAGGAGCTGGATATCGTCCGCGCTGGCACCGTGGGTAATGTGCGCATTATTGACTCCGCCGCGGTCAATACTTCAAAACCCGTAAAACCTAAAAAAGCCTTAATCGTGGTCATGGCCACTATGTTAGGTGGCATGTTAGCCGTCGCCATTGTATTGCTGCAAAAAGCCTTAAACAAAGGGGTTGTAGACCCAAGCGAAATAGAAGCCATCGGTTTGCCTGTTTATGCCAGCGTGCCGTATTCAGACAATCAAGATAAACTGCTAGACTTTAGCCAATCGCGTAAAGCTAGAACTGCCAAAGCCAAAGCCAAAGCCAAAACCATTTTAGCACTTGAAAACCCCGCCGACTTATCTATCGAGGCATTACGCAGCCTGCGTACCAGCTTACATTTTGCGATGATGGAAGCTAAAAACAATATCATTGCCATCTCAGGCCCAAGCCCTGGGGTGGGTAAATCATTTATATCGGTCAACTTAGCTGTAGTACTGGCCCAAAGTGGCAAAAAAGTGCTCATTATCGATGCCGACTTACGCAAAGGTTATTTGCAAACTCAATTTGGACTTAAGTGGGACGATGGTTTAAGTGATTACCTTTCCGGTCAATTAACATTGGAGCAAATCACCAAGCCAAGCCAAGTCGAAGGCTTAAATGTGATCACCCGCGGCCAAATACCGCCCAACCCTTCTGAGCTATTAATGCACGATAACTTCAGCAAGCTAGTGGAAGAGGTCAGTGCAGCCTACGACATCATCATTATTGATACACCGCCGATATTAGCAGTAACCGATCCCGCCATTGTCAGTGCCCACACAGGTACAACCTTATTGGTGGTCCGTTTTGGTCAAAATCATTTACGCGAAATCGAACTTACCCGCAATCGCTTCGAGCAAAACGGCATCGACGTAAAAGGCGTGGTATTTAATGGTTTGATTAAAAAAGCCAGTAATGCTTATGGATATTATGGTTACTACAACTACGAATATAAGTCAGATAAGTAAAAGGCTAGTGTCTACATAATCGATAATAGAACTGATTTAATATGACGAGGGTTTCGGAAATACTATCTTTAAATAGTATTTTTGAAAACTTAGAACGTAAATTAAGGATTAATAGTGAAAATTCTAGTCACAGGTGGAGCTGGTTTTATTGGCTCTGCAGTCGTGCGTCATATCATCAATAACACCCAAGATAGCATCATTAATGTTGATAAATTAACCTATGCCGGTAATCTTGAATCATTGGTGAGTGTTGAGTCAAGTGAACGTTATGTTTTCGAGCAAGTCGATATTTGCGATCGCGCTGAATTAGACCGAGTCTTTAAACAACACCAGCCAGATGCAGTGATGCACCTAGCAGCAGAGTCTCATGTTGACCGCTCTATCACTGGACCGTCTGGCTTTATACAAACCAATATCGTAGGCACCTATACGCTACTTGAAGCGACTCGCGAGTATTGGAACGCATTAGCAGCAGAGGCCAAACAAGCATTTCGTTTTCATCATATCTCAACAGATGAAGTTTACGGTGATTTACCTCACCCAGATGAGCAAGATGGCCAGAGCTCTAATGAAGCGCTGCCATTATTTACTGAAAACACCCCTTATGCACCAAGCAGCCCTTATTCAGCATCAAAAGCATCAAGCGATCATCTAGTCAGGGCATGGTTGCGCACTTACGGTTTGCCAACGTTGGTGACTAACTGCTCCAATAACTATGGTCCTTATCACTTCCCTGAAAAGTTGATCCCACTGGTTATACTCAATGCACTAGAGGGTAAGCCGCTGCCTATTTATGGCAAAGGCGATCAAATTCGCGATTGGCTTTACGTTGAAGATCATGCTCGGGCACTCTATAAAGTCGTCACCAACGGCAAAGTAGGTGAGACCTACAATATTGGCGGTCATAACGAAAAGCAGAATCTTGAAGTGGTACATACCATTTGCAGTATTTTAGACGCCCTAGTGCCTAAAGAGACTCCTTACGCTGAGCAAATCACTTATGTTACCGACAGACCTGGTCATGACCGTCGTTATGCCATTGATGCCAGTAAAATGAGCAATGAATTGCATTGGGAACCACAAGAAACCTTTGAGACGGGTCTGCGTAATACAATTGTTTGGTATTTAAATAACAAAACCTGGTGGACTCGAGTGCTGGATGGCTCTTACTCGTTAGAACGTTTGGGTGTGCAGAATGAATCAGACGTTATCAAAGGAAATATTTAAATGATGTTTAATGAACACGTTTCATCCACCAACTCAGATCCCCATACTAAAGGCATCATTCTAGCAGGCGGCTCAGGAACGCGTTTATACCCAATAACTAAGGGCGTATCTAAGCAGTTATTGCCTGTTTACGACAAACCGATGATCTTTTATCCGTTATCAGTCTTAATGTTAGCGGGTATTCGTGAGATATTAATTATTACCACGCCAGAAGACAATGAAGGTTTTAAACGTTTATTAGGTGATGGTGCAGATTTTGGTATCAATCTAACGTATGCAGTTCAACCTTCACCAGATGGATTAGCACAAGCATTTTTAATTGGTGAAGAATTTATCGGCAAAGACAGTGTTTGTTTGGTCTTGGGTGACAATATCTTTTATGGCCAATCTTTTAGTAAAACACTGCAGAGTGCCGCTAATCAAGAAGAAGGTGCGACGGTATTTGGCTATCAAGTAAAAGATCCTGAGCGTTTTGGTGTTGTCGAATTTGATGAAAATTACAAAGCCATCTCGATAGAAGAAAAACCATTGCTGCCAAAATCTAATTATGCAGTAACGGGTCTATATTTTTATGATAACAGTGTTGTAGATATCGCCAAATCAATTAAACCGTCAGCACGAGGTGAATTAGAAATTACCTGTGTTAATAATGCTTATTTAGAGCGTGGTGAACTTAATGTTGAAATCTTAGGGCGAGGTTTTGCCTGGTTAGATACAGGTACGCATGACAGCCTACTAGAAGCATCATCTTTCGTGCAGACCATAGAACACAGACAAGGCTTAAAAGTAGCTTGCCTAGAAGAAATTGCTTTTAATCAAGGTTGGCTTACTTCTGATGATCTGAAGCGCATTGCATTACCAATGCTTAAAAATGAGTATGGCCAATACTTAAATAAATTAGCTATAGAAAAATAATGCGCTAAGGGTATCATGAAAGTATTAATTACAGGGTGTAATGGCCAAGTCGGGTATTGTTTAGTTCAGCAGTTAAATGATCTAGCTGATGTGTTGGCGTTAGATTCTTCCGAACTAGATATTACAGATGAAAATAAAGTAATATCTACTGTAAATAACTTTAAACCTGATTTTATTATAAATGCTGCAGCTTACACATCAGTAGATAAAGCCGAATCAGAAGAATTATTGCCTTACTCTATTAATCGTGACGGACCTCAATACCTAGCACAAGCTGCTAATTCAGTTGGGGCTGTAATATTTCATATATCAACCGATTATGTATTTGAAGGCAATAAAAAAGGCCAATATAACGAATTAGATATTACTAACCCTCAAGGTGTTTATGGAGCAAGTAAACTAGCAGGAGAGTTGGCGGTAGCAAAATATTGCCCTCGTCATATTATTTTAAGAACTGCTTGGGTGTTTGGCGAACATGGTAATAACTTTGTTAAAACAATGCTGCGATTGGCTAAAGATCGAGATGCATTAAGTATTGTGGGAGACCAGTTTGGTGGGCCTACTTATGCTGGTGACATTGCTACTGGGTTACTTAATATAATAAAAGCAATTCGAGCAGATAATAAAGCTTGGGGCGTATATCATTTATCAGGAGAACCGCATGTCAGTTGGTTTGAGTTTGCAGAAGCTATTTTTGAGCAAGCGGATAAGCAAAACTTAATTAACAGAAAACCAGTATTAACTGCTATTACAACTGAGCAGTATCCCACACCAGCAAAACGGCCAGAAAATTCAAAGTTAAATTGCAAAAAGATTATAGAGACCTTTGGTGTAAAGCCAAGTGATTGGCAACAAGCCATAAAGCGCATTAAAGAGTACAAATAATGAAAGTCATAGATACCAGTATTCCGGAAGTTAAAATAATAGAACCGAGTGTTTTTGGAGATGAACGTGGTTTTTTTATGGAAACTTGGAACCAAAAAACGTTTGAAGAAAATGTTACAGGTCAATTAACAACTTTTGTGCAAGATAATCATAGCAGGTCGGTAAAGGGTACACTCCGGGGCATGCATTATCAAATCAAGCACGCTCAAGGAAAACTTGTTCGTGTCACGCGCGGTGAAGTATTTGATGTGGCAGTGGACCTACGTAAAAGCTCACCAACTTTCGGTCAGTGGGTTGGAGAGTACTTATCAGAAGAAAATAAACGACAACTATGGGTACCACCTGGGTTCGCTCATGGTTTTTTAGTCACTAGTGAAAGTGCAGATTTTCAATACAAATGTACTGATATTTATGCTCCTCAATATGAACATTCAATTCATTGGGCAGATAGTCACTTAAACATTAAATGGCCATTTGTAGAAGGCGTTAAACCTTTAATATCTGCAAAAGATGAAAAGGGATGTAGTTTTCTTTTGTCTCAGACATATGAGTAACCTTGTGAGAAAGTTATGATCCTTCGTCATACACTACTTTATACTGGTGTAAAGTTTTTACCTGCTTTAGCATCACTAGCTGCATTAATGATATTTACCAGACTAATGTCTCCTGCGCAGTTTGGTGGGTACTCTTTAACTGTAAGTGTTTCAGCGACTTTAGTCGCTATTTTTGCAAACTTTATAGTGATTGGCTTAGGGCGTTTTGAGCCAGCTGTCAAATCAGACTCAGAAAGAGATATACTACATTCTACTATTACGTCAACAGCTATTATGATAAGCCTCAGTGTGACTCTTTTCATCTTACTGTTAGAACTGTTCAATTTACTGCCTAGTTTGTCAGTAGACTTTATCTTTCTTGTAGTACTTTTTAACGTGTCACTATTATTAATGTTAAGCCAAAAGCTAATCAATGCTAATCTTCAGCCAAAACGGTATGGGCTTTCATTAGCATTAAAAAACTTTTTACTACTAGGCTTTGGTAGCGTCAGTTTGTTGCTTGGCTTCGGTATGCCAGCAGTATTAGCAAGTCTTACTGTCGCATGTCTCATTGCATCTTTACCAGCAGTTAGCTTATGGGGGAATATTTCTTTAAAGCGCTTTAATTTAGATGTTCTTCGGCAACTATGGACTTACGGCGCGCCACTAACATTGCTGTACCTCTTTGTGATGATAATAAGCTTTTCTGACCGCATATTTATAGATGTTATGTTGGGTAGCTCTGAGGTTGGTATCTATTCAGCTGGCTACGACCTTACTCAATATACAATAGGATTCGTTGCATCTATAATACACCTAGCTGCTTTTCCAATAATACTTAGCACATATGAAAAAGAGGGTGAAGAAAAGACTAAGACACTATTAACGACTTCTTTTAAGGTCTTATTATTACTTATGGTACCTGTTACTTTAGGTTTTATAGCAACTCAGAGTGAGATTGCGAAACTTCTTCTTGGCGAGGCTTTCTCATCAACAGCTATAACACTTATGCCAATATTAGCATTGTCAGTTCTACTTTCAGCTATTAAATCTTATTACTTTGATTATACGTTTCAGCTGACTAAAACAACTTGGCTACAGGCAATTCCTCCTTTAATCGCAGCTGTTATTAATTGCATATTAAATTATATTCTAATTTTACACTGGGGCTTGATTGGCGCTGCTTATGCTACGCTCGTATCTTTCATTATTTATTTAATTGCAACCATTTATTTATCAAGCAAGATCTTTAATTTACCGCCATTTCCTTGGTTGTTTACTGTTAAAGTTGGTATCTCAGGACTAGTCATGGCATTTTCTGTCTCTGCTCTTCCAACTATTTTACCTATGTTACCATTACTAATATTTAAAATTTTACTTGGTGCTATTGTTTTTAGTGTTTTGTTATTTGTTTTACTTAAAGGTGAAGTTGTAAGTCTAATAGAAAATATTAAACATCATCAAAGGCTAAGCTAATGGGGTTTGATTGGGGTTTTGCATTAATACCCTTAACGGGTGGTATTACTTTATTAATATGCGCTTATTTATCTAAAAACTATGAAAAAACAGTTTTTGCACCTGCAACAGCTATGTTACTTACATGGGGTGTGGCTTTAACTATTTTATCCTTTTTACCACTCATTGGATTTTATTATGTATCAGCAGAAGCCGTTTTATTATATGTATTTGGAGCAGGGTGGTTTGCAATAGTTGCTTTACTAACTACTTTTTTGCTAAATAGTTTCTCTAAAAAAAATGAAATGTATCAAAACCTTGAGCTTGAAAGTTTAAACTATACGCATATTGTTTATTTTTGGACTTTTATTTCCTTTGCAAGTTACCCCTTTGCTTATTCTGAAATACTTAGTCATGGCTCCAACCTTACTGAGATTTCTTATAATATAAGGCGGTTGTCGGTATCTGGTGAGTCGATTTTAAATCCAGTATTAAATAATATATTTGTTATCGTAGGAATATTAGCAAATATCGTATTATTTGGCGTAATAAAGAAGAAAGTAAAGCTAACGACTTTTTTGGCTGTTGCATTACCGTTTCTCTTTATAAGTCTTGTTCTTAGTGGGCGAAGCGGTCTTGTTTCGTTAATACTCGGCTGGTTCGTTATAATTTCAGTTTTGTCTAACCGAGTTAAGTTTAGAATATTTGTGTTACCGATAATCCTCTTGTTAGCTATTATATTTTTTGGTGGTGTTTTTGTTAAGAAATTTGATATTGAAGGTAAAGGTGGAAGCGATACATTCATAGTTTTATTTGAACATGTGTTTGGTTACTTATATCAAGGACCTATTTTATTTTCACGCTACTTTAATAATGAAATAGATATAGCTACAAATTGGGATTTTTTTAATTCAGCATGTCATGTTTTATCTAAAGTGGGTTTGTGCGTGCCTAGCTCGATACATGCAGACTTTGCAGGTTATAGCCCTGAAAATATGGGAAATGTTTATAGTATTTATTTCTCGATTATACCTCACTATGGAATGTTTGGCTTGATTGTTGTGTTTAGTATTTATGCTATTTTATTAGCGTTTTTATTCCATAAATTAAAATCTTTAAGTCTTTTTGCAGTAGTGGTGTACCCATTAATGTTTTCAGCAATTGTTCTTTCAACATTTAAAGATAGCATTGGCTATTCTTTTTATTTTTTATTAAAAGCCGGTATCGCTATCTATGTGATAAATTTTTTATTTTCAATAAAAAATAATTACAAGCCAACTAAATAAGTCGAATCATACAGAGGAAAGTAGGTTGAAAATAAACGCTGTAATCGCAAGAAAAACTTCCCCTTCGGGCTGGTATAGGGTGGGGGTTCTTCAGGAGCTTTTTGCACAACAAGGTATAGAAATAAATCAGGTTATGCCTAAAATATCAAGCTATCCTCCAGCTAAAAAATTCAAAAGACCATTGTGGCTTTTGCCAGCACTTTTAGAACGTATTACATATATTTATAAGTTACGTGGAGCCGATGCAACAATATTACAAAGAGAATTAATATCTACATTACCAACAGTAGAACGCTTGCTCCCAGGTAAAATAATTTTAGATGTTGACGATGCCATTTTTTTGAATAGAAAGGGTTATGCAGCAAGAAATGCAGCTAAAGCAAGTATTGGGGTTGTTTGTGGTAATAGCTATTTAGCGGACTACTTTTCCAATTATAATAAAAATATTCAGATCATCCCCACTGGAGTCAATGTATCTGAAATGAAAGTCAACCAAAATAGGCTAAGCAATAATGGTAAACGAGTTATTGGTTGGCTCGGGACAGCGGGTAATTTACCTTTTTTTGAACCTATCATTGCTGATCTGAAAGCTTTATTAATAGAAAAAGCAAAAGATGTTGAGTTTAGAATTATAACTAGTCACGCCAGTGCCATACCGGCAGAGTTGCGACCACATTGTAAGTTTGTACAGTGGTATCCTGGGATTGAATTTTCAGAACTTCCACAATGGTCAATAGGTTTAATGCCACTTGCGGATACCGAATGGGCTAAGGGGAAATGCTCATTTAAGATGCTTCAATATATGTCGGCAGGTGTGCCTGTTGTAGTCTCTCCCGTAGGCATGAATACAGAGGTTTTAGAAAAAGGCGAAATCGGTTTTGGCCCAAAAACGGGTAGTGAGTGGTATTCGGCCATAAAAACTCTACTCGATGATGATCAATTAAATCAAAATTACGGCAACCGAGCTAGGCTTGTTGTAGAAGAAAATTACAGCCTTGAATATGTTGTTGATAAATGGCTTGGTGTTTTTGAGTCGTGGTTATAACATACTTTTTATTGGTAGGCTTCTTAACTAATTGCTTATGCTTAACTTAAAAGTTGTGTGATAATTAGGCAGGTAAAGATCATGAAACAACCTTATTTAATAGGCTATTCACTGAAATTTTATATGTGAAATCCTATTTGATTATTAAAATAAAAACAGATCGATTTTAAAAACCACTGGGGTCAGGTCTTTCATTTTGCATTCTTTCACTTTCAGAAAGTGGTGTTAGCGAAGTGATGAAAAACCAGAACTTGTAGATAAAAAAACGAAAAAATACAGGCCACGGCTGAAAAACCTTAATACAATAACATTCAAACTTACTCCTTGTGGTTTATTTTTGAGCCAATAATACAACGCAGTTTTTTTGACTATTCCATATGCAATTAAAAACTAGCTTTTAAGTTTATAAAAAGGATAAATATGTGTGGTTTTGCGGGTGTAATTCACTCTTCAGTAAAAAGTTTTAGTACTTCTACTTTACAAAAAATGCTTGATGCTATTAAACATAGAGGACCAGACGATGCAGGTTTATGGTCTGAAGAAAATATTTTTTTAGGCCACAGACGCCTCTCAATACATGATTTAAGTACTGCTGGTCATCAACCAATGCAAAGTAAGTCAGGTCGCTTTACTATTATATTTAATGGTGAAATATACAACTTTGAAGAGTTAAGAGCACAGTTGCCCTCAATATTGTGGGAAGGCCGTTCAGATACTGAAGTGATGTTACATGCATTTGAGGTTTGGGGTATCGAAAAAGCATTACGTTCATTCAACGGCATGTTTGCTTTTGCACTATGGGATAAACAAGAAAAAATACTAACATTAGCGCGTGATCGAATGGGTGAAAAGCCTTTATATTGGGGCTGGTGTGATGATACTTTATTATTTGGTTCTGAATTAAAGGCCTTGAAAGTACATCCTTCGTTTAATGCGAAAATTAATAGAAGTGCTCTAGCACTGCTAATGCAGCATAACTATATACCAGCACCCTATTCGATTTACGAAGGCATAGAAAAGTTATGTCCAGGCCAATACGTGCAAATCAAAGTTGGTCAAACACGTAATGACGTGATACCTAAGCATTATTGGCAACTAAATACAGCAATAGAAAGTGGTATAAAACAGCCTTTTACTGGTACAGATGAACAAGCTGTTGATTTGTTGGAGAATACACTAAAGCAGGCTGTTTCTAGCCAAATGCTTGCCGATGTACCTTTAGGTGCTTTTTTAAGTGGAGGTGTAGACAGTAGTACTATTGTCGCTTTAATGGTTAAAAGTTCATCGCTGCCAGTTAAAACCTTTGCGATTGGTTTTGATGAGCCCGGTTATAATGAAGCCGTTTTTGCTAAAGAAGTAGCGCAACATTTAGGTACTGAACATACAGAATTTTATGTTAGCGCAAAAGATGCACTTGAACTAATCCCTAAACTACCTGAAATGTACTGTGAACCCTTTGCTGATAGTTCACAGCTGCCTACGTATCTTGTTTGTAAAATGGCTAAGCAACATGTCACCGTTGCCTTAAGTGGTGATGGTGGTGATGAACTCTTTGGTGGTTATAATCCTTATCAGTTTTCACCCAAAATATGGGCAAAAGTGAAGTTATTGCCTTTATCGCTTCGTGATTTATTGTTCAAAGTGCTTTCTGGTTCCTTATTGCCAGATAAATTAAATAAACTACTTGCTGTTTTTCCTGCAAAAGATAAAGAGCATTTTTACCAACTACTAATGAGCCACTGGCAGCACCCACAACAATTAGTCATTGGCGCGCAACCACTACCAACCTTACTTAATGCTCATGAAAAGTGGCCTAAAACAGACAGTTTTGAGCATTGGATGATGGCAATGGATGCTGGGCAATATATGCCGGAAGATATTTTAGTTAAAGTTGATCGTGCAGCCATGGCAAACAGCTTAGAAACTCGTGTACCCTTACTTGACCATAGAGTAGTAGAGCTTGCTTGGCAGCTACCTTTGCATTTAAAAATACGTAATGATGTTGGTAAATGGGTATTGCGTGAAGTACTTTATCGCCATGTACCACGTGAATTGATAGAACGCCCTAAAAAAGGTTTTGCTATTCCCCTTGCTCAATGGTTACGTGGTCCTTTAAAGGAGTGGGCTGAAACCTTATTGGATGAACAGCGTTTAATACAAGAAGGTTACTTTCACCCTGAATTAATTTGTACTTATTGGTTAGAACATTTGTCTGGAAAACGCGATCACTCAACTAGACTTTGGGGCGTTTTAATGTTTCAAGCATGGCTGGAGAAACAATAGTGCGTATTGTTCATGTGATTATAGGACTTGGTGTTGGTGGGGCTGAATTAATGCTTAAGCGTTTGATTGAAGGATTAGATGGAAAAGACGGCATGGAACATAGTGTTATATCATTGACCGATCTCGGACCTGTAGGTCACCAACTTAGAGATCTAGGTGTCGATGTTAAGGCTTTAGGTATGCGTAACGTCCTATCAATACCAAAAACTCTGTTTAGGCTCCGGGTTGAATTGAAGAATTTAAAGCCTGATATAGTACAAACATGGATGTATCTTGCTGATATCCTTGGTGGGTTGGCCGCTAAATCCTTAAGGGTAAATAATATTATATGGAATGTTAGAAACACTAATTTTGGTTTGAATGGCCTCTCTCATACAATACTAATTAAAGTATCAAGTGTTCTATCCAAATCAATACCCAAAAAAATTGTCTATGTTTCTAACTCCGCAAAAGATTCGCATGAGTTAGTTGGTTATAGAATGGAAAAATCAATTGTTATTTATAATGGTTTTGATACTGAAAATTACTGTTATAAAGCTTTAGAAGGGAAAAGTTTAAGGGAAGAGTTTCAGTTTAAAAACTCAGATGTAGTTTTTTGTTCGGTCGGGCGTTATGCTGTATCAAAAGATCACTTAACCCTTATTAAGGCAATTAAGATAGCAATTAAAAGCAATAAGAATATTAAAGTATTAATGGTTGGGTTAAATGTAGATAATAGTAACGCTACTCTTGTAGATGCCATAGGAAATGATACTAGTTACTTTTGCTTAGCAGGCCAGCGTAATGATATACCAAGTGTTTTTAGTGGGGTCAATGCGTTCTGTTTACACTCAATTACAGAGGGCTTTCCTAACGTATTAGGAGAGGCTATGAGTAGTGGTCTACCGTGTATTACTACCAGAGCAGGTGATGCCGAACTGATTTTAAATAATAAAGATTATACTGTGAATATTAAAGATGTAGATGATTTAGCAGAAAAAATTATAAACATGTCGCTATTATCATTGGATCAAAGAGTTAAACTGGGCAAACGTAATAGAGTATTAGTTTTAGATAAATACTCTCTAAATAATGTATTTGAAAAGTATAAGAGCCTTTACCTAAGAGAAAGTAAGAAATGAAAATAGCATTACTAGGCGATATAGGACTTTTTGGTCGTTTTAATTTTAACAGTAAACTTGATGCTGAAAACTATTTTAGTGACTTTATTGCAGTTACAAAAGATTGTGACGTAATTGTAGGTAATTTAGAAACTCCTTTTAGTAGAGTCTATAAAGAGTTTACTGCTAAATCAGCTGTTCTTGGTGCAGATGAAAAAAATGTAAGTATTTTAGAATTACTTAATATTGATTATGTCAATTTAGCAAATAATCATACAGGTGATTTTGGTAAAGAAGGTTATGAATTAACAAAAAAGACATTAGATGCTAATGATATTAAATATTTTGGTATCGAAGGAATTGTTAACTACTTTGAATATGAAAATAATAAAATATGCTTAAGCGGTTTTTGTAATATGGACTCTAATCCAGTCTATCTTGCAGGAATAGATGAGCGTAATGGTGATGGGGTAAATGTTGCCGATTTTGATAATATTAATAGTGTTTTACAAAAAGCCGACGATGCAGGCTACTTGAACATATTATCGTTTCACTCAGGACTTGAACATATTAACTTACCAGGAAAAGCAGATGTTTGTTTTGCTCGGTATCTAGCTGAAAAGTTTAATTATGTTTTGTATGGTCACCATCCACATGTAGTACAAGCATATGAAAAGCACAAAGAGTCTTATTTGTTTTATAGCCTAGGTAATTTTTGCTTTGATGACGTTTATTCTAACTCTTCTAAAGAACCGTTTGTGAGAATGACAGAAGAAAATAGAACTGGATTAGTGCCCATTTTAACCATTGAAAATAATATAGTTATAAATGTTGAATATATTTGGACTTATTTAGGTGAAGATAAAATGCAAATATTGGATCCTAAAGTTAATAGTATAATTAAGGCGGTTAACAGTATCTATCTTACAGACTTAGATGCAGCCAAAATTAAACGAGATAAGCTTTTAAGTGAATTTATAAATAATAGAAAGTCTCAAAGAAATTTAACTTGGTATACTAAGCGCTTGAGATGGAAGTACTTTAAGCTAATTCTTAATGCTAAGAAAAATCGTAAATTATATGAACTTAGTTTCTTAAATAAACTTATAAAAAATGGCATTATTTAATCAAGGAACTTATGTTTTTATTTAACTTAACACCAACTTTTTTTCAAAATATTTTAATTAGCATCTACAACACTTATCTATATAAAATACGCCAAGGTGGGAAATACTTAGCTTATCGTAAATATTATAAAGAATGTTCTATTTTAAGCGAAAGTGCTATTGAACTAGAAAAGACTACGCGTTTGGAGAGTTTTTTGAATGCTGCTACGACTAAATCTAAATGGTATTCGAAGTTTTCAGACTATAAAACTCTTAGTGATTTTCCTGTACTCAATAAAACTGACTTGATTAATTACTTGGCTGATATTTCTACCATAAAAGAAAATGATGCCATTGTAAGTTTAACTGGAGGCACAACAGGTGCTTCTATGAAAGTTTTATACAATAAAGAAAATACCCAAGAACGACATGCGATGCTAGATCATTTTAGAGCTGAGTATGGTTATTCATTGGGCAAAAAATGTGCTTGGTTTAGCGGTAAAAATATAGTCACGCAAAAAGATATACGTAAAGGCGTGTGTTACCGCGACGATTATATAAACAAAATACGTTTTTTTTCTACTTTTCACATCACAGATGATAACTTCAATGTTTATTGGGACGCTTTATGTAACTTTACACCTGAATATATTGTTGGTTTTCCTTCTAGTGTTTATGAAATATGTTTAATAGCACAATCTAAGAGCTTAAAGCTGAACAAAAAAGTAACCGCTTTCTTCCCTACGGCTGAAACGGTTTTACCTAACCATCGTCAAGTCATTAGTTCTGTTTTGGGCTGTCAACTTGTTGATCAATATGCCTCCTCGGAAGGTGCGCCATTTATTTTAGAGTGTAAAAGTGGTCGTCTTCATATTCACCCATTAACAGGTATTTTTGAAGTTGTTGACGAAAATATGGAACCCGCTAATGAAGGTGAGATATTAGTAACTTCTTTTACTACAGAAGGTACTCCATTAATACGTTACCGAGTAGGTGATAGGATAAAGTTAGCAGCGAATGATGTTCATTGTGAATGTGGTTCGCACTTTCCTATCGTTGAAAGCATTGAAGGAAGAAGTAGCGATTATATTCTCTCGCCATCGCATGGAAAAGTTAATTTAGGAAATATAAGTAATGCAACAAAAGATGTTCAAGGTATTATTAAATTTCAAGTTATTCAGCATAAGCTAGAAGAAGTAGAAGTTTTAGTTTTAGCTACGGAACAATATAACCAATCCCAGCAGGGTAAATTTATTAAGGCTTTAGCTCAAAGGTTTGGAGAAGGGATTAACATTAATCATAACGTTGTTAATTCTATTCCGAACGAAAAAAGTGGAAAATTTAGAATTGTTAAAAATAACTTAATTTAACGGTGTAAAATACATGTCTTGTATTTTAGAAAATATAAATAATCACAAGAAAGTGCTAACACCTAAGTAATACCCATATTAATTTTTATCAATCACTGGCAATAGCAAAAGAAAGGAATCATGAGAATTTTAGTTATAGGCACTCTCCCTTCTTCTTTATATAATTTTAGAGGTCAACTGCTTAAGCATATCAAAAATGCTAATTTAGAGGTTAATGCTTTAGCTTCTGGTGCATCAAAGCAAGATATAAAAGCAGTAGAAGCGTTAGGTGCTAATTATATTGATTACTCTGTTAGTAGAAGTGGCTTAAGCCCAACTCAAGACTTTAAAACCTTTACCGCACTGCGTAATATTTTTAAGCAGCAAAAACCTGATGTAATACTAGCTTATACAATAAAACCTATTATTTGGGGCGGCTTAGCTGCTCGCGTTTTGCCTAACTGTCGTTTTTATGCGTTAGTTACTGGTTTAGGTTTTGCTTTTCAAAAAGGTAACTGGAAAAAGAACTCACTGCTAAAGCTTGTTGCGTTTTTGTATAAAACAGCATTAAAAAAAGCTGACAAATTTATTCCCCAAACCCCTGATAATCAAAAAGTATTTATTGATAATCCAGTGATAATCCAGTGATAATTAAGGCCGTTAATGAAATTATTATTTATAGTAAACGTAGATTGGTTTTTTATTTCACACCGTTTACCTATTGCTTTAGCAGCTATCAAGCAAGGTTACGAAGTGCATCTCGCTTGTGGAATAACTAATCGTAAAGCTGAACTTGAAACTTTGGGTTTAGTTGTTCATTCGCTTTCAATAAGTAGAAGTGGAACGAGTTTATTAAAAGAATTAAAAGTTATTAAAGAAATGAATACTATAGTGGAAAAAGTTGCACCCGATGCAGTTCATTTAGTGACGATTAAAGGCGTTGTTTATGGTGGTTTAGTCACGCGTTTTAAAAAGATTAAGGTTCGAATCGCTTCTATTTCTGGCTTAGGTTTTGTTTTTATAGATAAAGGCTTTAAAGCACTTATTCTTCGCTTTTTAATAACTAAGCTATATCGTATTGCATTAAATTCATCTAACACTAAAGTGATTTTTCAAAACGAGAATGACAAAGCTATTTTTATTAAAAATAACATAATTAAGCCTGAGCAAAGCCTTATTATTAGAGGTTCAGGGGTTGATTTAGAAAAATACAAGTATTTACCTGAGCCCTCAGGTGAAAAAGTGATTATGTTTCTTGCTCGTTTACTTAAAGATAAAGGCTTAGTTGAATTCTGTGAGGCAGCTATAACGCTTAAAAAGTCAGGCTTTAAAGGGCGCTTTGTCCTAGTGGGCGACATTGATCTTTATAATCCTAATTCTTTAAACCAACAAGAGCTTAATAATTATGTAAATTCTGGTTATATAGAACATTGGGGGTTTTCAACTAATGTTGCAGAAATAATCGCCCACTCTCATGTTATGGTACTTCCTTCCTATAGAGAAGGGTTACCTAAAAGTTTAATTGAGGCTGCAGCTTGTGGACGGGCAGTTATTACCACTGATGTACCAGGATGTAGAGATGCAATAACACCCAATTTAACGGGTATTTTGATCCCCGTTAAATCGTCAGAGGCAATAATCTATGCTATTCAAACCCTGTGTGATAACGATGATACAAGAATAATAATGGGTAAAAAGGGAAGAGCATTAGCAGAGTCTTGTTTTGATATAGCTGATGTTATTGAAACTCATTTAAAACTATATAAAGAGGCAGTATGAGAGTTGCTATAACAGGTGCAACAGGTTTTGTTGGAAAACATTTGATTAATGAGGTAATAATAAAAGGATTAAATGCTGAAGAGTTAGTTATTATAGGTAGGCGTAAAATTGACATATCCAACGCTATTTTTTTCAAAGGCTCTATTGATAAAGAGAGTGATTATAGCAAAGCGTTAGACTCAGTAGATGTTATTGTCCATTGTGCAGCACGAGCACACATAATGAATGATATTGTCGAAGACCCGTTAGAAGCATTTAGAGACGTTAATACTTATGGTACATTAAATTTAGCGCAGCAAGCTGCTTCATTAGGTGTTAAGCGCTTTATTTATATTAGTTCCATAAAAGTTAATGGTGAAAGTACTACAGAAATACAAGCCTTTAAGTTTGATGATGAGCGTAAGCCAATTGATCCCTATGGTACTTCAAAGTCTGAAGCTGAAATTCAGTTATTAAGCTTAGGTAAAGAAACAGGCATGGAAATCGTTATTATTAGACCGCCACTTGTTTATGGTCAAGGTGTTAAAGCTAACTTTGCTTCGCTTATGAAGTTTGTTGGTAAAGGCTTATCGCTTCCTTTTAGATGCATAAATAAAAATAAGCGTAGTTTAGTGTCTGTATATAATTTAGTTGATTTGATTCAGGTTTGTATCAAACACCCTAAAGCAGCTAATCAGGTGTTTTTAGTTTCAGATGGTCATGATATTTCTACCGCTGAAATGGTTGCATTGATGGCTAAAGTACAAAACAAAGCTAACCTGTCTTTGCCTGTGCCTTTATGGTTTTATAAGCTAGTGGGTAAAGCACTTTCAAAAGAAGATGTTATTGACCGTTTAACAGGTTCACTGCAATTAGATATAGAACACACTAAAAACACCTTAGACTGGAAACCACCTTACTCGATAGAGCATGGTTTTAAATTAGCCGCCAAAGTAGATACAAAAAATGATTAGATTACTTGATATAATATTTGCCTTTTTTGGCTTAATTTTCGCTTTTCCAATTTTTATAGTTATTTATATTATTGGTTTATTTGATACAGGCTCGCCGGTCTTCATGCAAGAGCGGGTAGGGCGTAATAAAAAGCCTTTTACTTTAATTAAATTTCGTACCATGTCAGTTGACACTAAATCAGTAGCGAGTCACTTGGCTAGTAGTGCTTCAATTACTAATTTAGGTGGCTTCCTTAGAAAAACTAAAATTGATGAACTGCCACAGTTATGGAATGTATTAAAAGGTGAAATGAGTTTAGTAGGACCTCGTCCTGGATTATTCAATCAAGAAGATTTAACTACCGCTCGTGATGCACATGGAGTTTATTCAGTTCGTCCTGGTATTACTGGTGAAGGTCAGGTAAACGATATTGATATGTCAACACCAGAGTTACTTGCTGAGGTAGATGCAAAGATGATCCGCGAATTAAACTTGAAAAATTACTTTAAGTTTATTTTGCAAACCGTTACTGGGAAAGGCTCTGGAGACAGGATTAAGGGATAATTGATTTTAGTTCACCCTACGTTAACGCAAGCTGAGATTGATAAAACGGTTTCCGTGATTAAGCAGGTAGTTACTCTAGCAAGTAGAGACTAGTGATTTAATATTGTCGGGCCTCGCTGCGTTATTAGCGCTTTTTGCGAAAAAGCGTATTGATGTCATTGCACATTACAGCTACTTTGTTGAACAAGGTGGTTAATAAGACAATTTGGGATGATCTACAGCATCAAGTATTTCTAGGTGATGATGTATTTGTAGAAAAACATCAGTTAATGCAAGAACTGCTCGAAGGTGACGTATCAGAAATTCCTTTTAAGCAGCGCAGTGTTACACTACTAACGTTAGATGAATACCAACGGCAGTCAGTAACGCGTAACGAAGCAATAATAAATGCCTATCGATCGGGTGGCTTTACGATGAAAGTGATTGGTGAATATTTTAAAGTACATTATTCACTTGTTAGCCGGTTAGTAGCGGCGAGTAAAAAATAAGTACCAGAAAAAGCGGAAAGAGAGTGCAAAATGAAAGTCCTGACCCTCCGTGCAGGGCAACCGCATGAGTGTCTAATTTTTACACATCTCGCTAATACCCGCTTTTAAAATAGTTTCTAAGAAGGTTGGTTTCATCCATGCTCGTTTGCGTGTTGCACTGATACTGCCTTTTAAGGCTCTGCCCTGAGCATATTTAAAGAGAGTCGCCTTAACATTGCCCAATTCTCGGCACCATTTTGATGATGAATTTGACACTGGTCTTCCCCTAGGGTGACATCTAATACCCAGTGCAAACTATTTTCGATAGACCAATGAGCACGGACAGCTTCGGCCAACGCTTTTTCGCTAAGCTCGGCGGAGCTGATGTAATATCGATAACCCAGTTGAGGTGCTTTGCCTTTAACTTGACGAAACCCGATGCTGCGCAGATTAGGCCATTGCGGGAAGCGGGTCGCCAATTCGCTGGCATCTTTGACATAATACACGCGGGCTTCTACACGTTCATGATTTTTTCTATCGCTAAACCATCCAGCGGCGCTGCATGCTCATCAATAAATACATCACGAAGCGCCTGATGTCGGTGGCCTTGATTACCTTTTACGGCTAATAGGTAGTCGGCTTCTTTCTCGACTATTTGCTGTGCTATTTCTGTTTGCCAGCCCATCGCATCAATGGAAACCAGCGCACCTTTTACCTTCAGTAGCTTAATGAGTGCTGGGATGGCGGTAATTTCATCCAATTAATAAGCATTGGCGGAACTGCTCAGGTTCAATTTTAGCGATAATACAGGCAATCGTGTCATCGACAGGTACGCCATCGATAAGAAAACCCTGTTGCTTGAACCCGTCGTGGTGACCTTCAGCGTAATCAAATATTTCAGACCAACCTTCTGCGCCTGCTATCACGCCACAAAGGGTGATGAACAAGATATCACAAGGGATAGGTAACTTTAGCGGATTGACCTTGGTCGGTAATGGCACTGAAATGAATCGTAAACGCTTCAATATACATAAAGGCCTCCACAAGAGGGAGTATAAGATCACAGCTACCCATAAAATTAAAGAATTATCTTAACGAAAAATTCTAATAGTCTAAAAAAAGTTCACGATCTCGCCTTGCTTATCAATGCATGTTAAATGCTTGATAGCGTAATAATAAAGAACATGGTTATTTAATGTAGTTGAAAAGTTGTTTGCTATATTATTAAGAATAAATTTTAGTCAAAATCATTTACGTGAAATCGTACTTACCCGTAACCGCTTCGAACAAAACGGTATCGATGTCAAAGGCGTGGTATTTAATGGTTTGATTAAAAAATCCAGTAATGCATATGGCTATTATGGTTATTATAACTATGAATATAAGTCAGATAAATAAGTGATACCTAGTACTAACTAAGGGCTAGAGGCTAGTTGTCAGGAATGACTTATCCAAACTAGCCTATAAAAGGTTATCTATTCGTGATGGTCTTTATTCTCCTGAAGAACCTAGAACCTAGAAATTGATTTCAATATTTACATTAAGAGAGTATAAAATGCACGATTCATTAAAGAATTTAAAAATTGGCATAATTGGTTTAGGTTATGTTGGCCTCCCTTTAGCAGTTGAATTTGGTAAACAATTCCCAGTTATAGGTTTTGACATTAATCAAGGGCGTATAGCCCAACTACAAGCTGGGCACGATTCAACCTTAGAAATAAGTGATCAAGAGTTAACTGAATCGCCATTACTGAGCTATTCGTCCACGGTTACTGATCTTGAAAGTTGCAATATTTATATCGTTACTGTACCAACCCCAATAGATGAATATAAACAACCTGATTTAACACCACTGATTAAAGCAAGTGCAATGTTAGGTAAAGTGGTAACAAAAGGTGACATCATTATTTATGAGTCTACCGTTTATCCTGGCGCGACAGAAGAAGTGTGTTTACCTGTTGTTGAGCGCGCGTCTGGCCTTACCTTTAATAAAGACTTTTTTGCTGGCTATTCACCAGAGCGAATTAATCCTGGCGATAAAGAACACCGTGTAACCAACATTTTAAAAGTGACCAGTGGGTCAATACCAGAAATAGCCGAAAAAGTTGATCAACTTTATAAATCAATTATTACAGCAGGCACCCATAAAGCAAGCTCGATTAAGGTCGCTGAGGCTGCAAAAGTAATCGAAAACACTCAGCGTGATGTTAATATTGCACTGATTAATGAGTTATCAATTATTTTCAATAAATTGAATATTGATACGCTTGAAGTGTTAGAGGCCGCAGGAACTAAATGGAATTTTTTGCCTTTTCGTCCTGGTCTTGTTGGCGGACATTGTATTGGTGTCGATCCATACTATTTAACCCATAAAGCTCAAAGCGTAGGCTATCATCCAGAGATGATATTAGCAGGTCGTCGTTTAAACGATGGAATGGCTAAGCATGTCGTATCAGAACTTGTAAAAAAGATGCTTAAAAAACGTATTCAAGTCGAGGGCGCCAATGTATTAGTTATGGGCTTAACTTTTAAAGAGAACTGCCCGGACTTACGCAATACTAAAGTCGTTGATATTGTTAGTGAACTAAAAGAGTACAACATTAACGTAGATATTGTTGATCCTTGGTGCTCGAACGACGAAGCACAACACGAATATGGTTTAAGCTTAACTGCAGAGTACAAGGCTAATAATTATGATGCCATCGTGTTAGCCGTAGGCCACAATCAGTTTAATGTAATGGGTGCTGAGCAGATAAGGGCTTTAGGTAAATCAAAACATGTCTTATACGATCTTAAGTATATTTTACCGAAACAAGATGTAGATATGAGATTGTAGATTTGCGATCAAAGGAGAAGTGAAAACTCATGTTTTTCTCCTTTTTTACAACCTTTTTGATACGAGCTTTACTTCTACATTGTATGTTTATTTCTTCGTAACTACTCAGCAGGAGTAAATATATTTGACAGCATGCCATTTAATAACAGTGATAAAGCAGTGGACCTGCTCACTCCCTGCTTTTTACAGCTAGATAGATAACTTCTCAGACCAAAAAACATTTCTGCACCATATTCACTTCTGAAGCAGTCTGATATTTTTTGATCTGCAATAAACTAGCAAAAGTGTGATTTAAGTGCTGAGTAGTTACATTTCTTCTACAATCTAGAAATAATTCCCAAAGGGTTACCATGACTCAATACGAAAAAATTCAAAAAGACCTACTCCAATCCCCTAAAACTTGGTTAATAACAGGCGTAGCTGGGTTTATCGGCTCAAATCTTTTAGAAACATTATTAAAGCTCAATCAAACCATTGTCGGCTTAGACAACTTTGCCACTGGTCATCAACGCAATCTTGATGAAGTGAAATCATTAGTGGCAGACGTGCAATGGGAACGATTCAAGTTTATCGAAGGAGATATTAAAGCCGATCAAACTTGTCGAGAGGCCGTAAAAAATGTGGATTATGTGTTACATCAAGCGGCATTAGGCTCAGTACCGCGCTCTATCAACGACCCAATTACCACCAATGCAGCTAACATTACTGGATTTCTTAATATGTTAACGGCAGCTAAAGATCAGCAGGTTAAAAGTTTCACTTATGCTGCTTCAAGCTCCACCTATGGTGATCACCCGGCTTTACCAAAAGTTGAAGATAATATCGGTAATCCGTTGTCACCTTATGCCGTCACCAAATATGTCAATGAGCTATACGCAAACGTATTTGCCCGTACTTATGGTTTTAAATCGATAGGTTTACGCTATTTCAATGTATTTGGTCAAAGACAAGATCCTAACGGCGCCTATGCTGCCGTGATCCCTAAGTGGACCGCTGATATGATCGAAGGTGAAGAAATCTTTATCAATGGTGACGGTGAAACAAGTCGAGATTTTTGCTTTATAGAAAATACCGTACAAATGAATATATTAGCGGCAACTGCAAGCGATGAAGCTAAAGATAATATCTATAACGTCGCCCTTGGCGACAGAACAACATTAAATGAATTATATCAAGCTATTCAAGATGCCTTACAACAACAAGGTGTAAAAGTTAAACGCTCACCTACATACCGTGAATTTCGTGCTGGTGATGTCAGGCATTCTCAAGCGGATATTACAAAAGCGAAAACATCACTTGGTTATGCACCTGAATATAGAATCCAAGAAGGTATAGATAAAGCAATGCCTTGGTATAAAGAGTTTATAGGTTAAAGAATACAACTGAGTAACAGGCGGAGCCGATTCATCAATTCCGCATCATCTTCGAAGTATTTTTATCGTGGATCTCAGTGAGTTATACCATAGTCTCCCGAGATGTTGTGATACCGTCATCCTCGTAGTATTTTGTTGAGTAGCGAGTTAGACGACAGTCTAGTATCATGAGCGGAGGAGCTCTGCGACTCTTTTTTCAAAGAGCTGTACACCTGACTCTTCTACACAAATCTGAAGCAAAATGAACTTTGTTAAAAGTTGATGATCAGAGTAGATAACTCAATCAATTTGCAGATTAATAATGTCTATTTTCAACGCAGAGCAATGGTCACACAATCACTTTTAAAACGGTTTCTTTGGTGACCCACGTCGCACTGACCGTGCAATCGAAGTCGCTGCAGATATGGCACGTTGTAGTAGTAAGTCTATCGCTTTATCATGTCAAGGTAATGAGGCTAAAGTTGAAGGGGCTTATCGATTGATCCGTAACGACAACATTTCTCCAGAAGTAATTAGCGCTTCTGGTTTTCAACATACTGCAGAGCTTGCCCAGCCCTATGCTGAGATGTTAGCCATTGATGACACCACTGCGTTGAGTTACAAACATCAAGTAGCACAAGAGCTTGGCAAACTGGGGACGACGACAGATAAATCACGTGGTTGGTGGGTACATTCAACCCTTCTATTAGACAGCTTCACCACTCAGACTATCGGGCTCATTCATCAACAATACTGGCTTCGTCCTAATAATCCTGAAGATGCTGACGAAAAAGAAAGCGGTAAGTGGTCAGAAGCGTCCTATTTCTGCCGTCAACGCTTGGGAAAGCTCATGTCACGGGTCATTTCAGTGTGTGATAGAGAAGCAGACATACTAAATTATATTCAAGATAAACAGAAACATAATGAACGTTTCGTTGTGCGATCGAAACATTCTAGAGCGCTGATAGAGACTAACTCTACGTTATTTGAACATCTTGAGTCACAACCAGAACGGGGTGAATACACTATCGATATCGCCCAGAAAGGGACAAAAAATAGTAAAGGGAAGCCTGTAAACCGCGTGGCAAGAAAAGCCAAGCTAACAATTAAAGTGGCACAGGTTACGTTCAAAACGAAAGGTGAGACTAAGCCAGTAAACGTGGTGTACGCACAAGAAAAAACATCAAAAAGCGTTACTGAGCCGTTGCGCTGGGTGCTATTAACAACAGAGCCAACCGATACGTTAACTCAAGCACTTCATATTATTGATATTGACACAGCAAGATGGCGAATTGAGGATTTTCATAAAGCATGGAAAACGGGTGCAGGAGCTGAGCGCCAAAGAATGACAGGGCCTAAGGACTTAGAAAGAGCGGTTTCAATCTTAGCTTTTATCGGCGTCCGTTTACTGCAACTCAGAGAAGCCATCACCCTCCCTTATTATTTACGTAAGAAAGGGCTGGTTGAGGAGGCCAAAGCAGTGGAGACTCAATGCTGTGACACGGTGCTCGAAGAAGATGAATGGAAGGTGCTAATGCGGTTTAATAAGCCTAGAGGGCATAAAGATAAAGGAGCACCGAGTCTGAAATGGGCGTATCAATCAATCGCAAAGTTGGGTGGTTTCACCGATACCAAACGAACAGGCATCGCAAGCTGGACGGCGGTTTGGGAAGGTTGGAGTACATTACAGTCTCATGTTGTAGGCTACCGAGTCGCGAAAGAAATGATTGCTGATGGCGAGAGCTTATGAGATCTGATCAAGAGACAGGCGTTAGCCCTAATACACAATATTGATATGTCTACGCCTAAGTTGCTTGCTGAAACAGATAAACAGATGATCAATTCTTTAACGTTAGGACTTTATATAAAATATATCCTCATGACATTAACCGGCAGTGGTACTGGAGATGCCGCAAAATCTAAGTAGTATAATTTTGTAATTTATTTTTATTATTTTTATTATTTGTATTATTTTTAACTTGTACTTTTTACTTTTTACTTTTACTTTTTACTTTTACTTTTTACTTTTACTTTTTACTTTTACTTTTTACTTTTACTTTTACTTTTTCCTATTTATTATTTGCAGTAATCATACCTAATATATTTTTGGGGCTTATGATTTTTAGTATTTTGGAGCTTAAAAATGGATTTTTTGCAACATGTGTTTGCTTTACCCCGTCGTCAAAAACGATTGATCAGTTTATTGATCGATTCAGTCTTTATGTTATTGGCTTATTGGAGTGCTTTATTAGTCCGTTTAGATAATATATCGGTTTTGATTGAGCCGGGTTATTGGATTGTTATTGCCACCGTGATCCCCATTAGTTTATTCGCCTTTATGCGGTTAGGTCTTTATCGTGCGGTATTACGTTACATGGGCTTGCAGGCATTAGTGGCGATTATAGTGGGGGTTATTATTTCAACCCTGTCATTGGTGTTGGTTTCATTTTATGTCGATGTTATTACCCCTCGCACAGTACCGATAATTTATACTGCTTTTGCACTAGTGCTAGTGGGTGGTTCACGCGCGGTAGTTCGCTCGCTGGTTGGTAGAGGAATGAAGCGGGTTGGTGAACCGGTGATTATTTACGGTGCGGGTGTGAGCGGCCGCCAGTTACTGAGCTCGTTAGCACAAAGCCATGAGTATTATCCATTTGCGTTTGTTGATGACGACGTTTCCTTGCATGGCACGGTGATCCAAGGAGTACATGTTCATTCTCCGTCTATTATTCGTAAATTGATTAAACAGAAATCGGCCCAAAAAGTGTTACTAGCCATACCCAGTGCCTGTCGAGCGAGGCGCAAAGCGATATTAAATGATCTTGAACCCTTGGCGGTACAGATATTAACCATTCCAGCCATGCCTGATTTGGTTAATGGCTCCAAGCATTACAGTGATCTTAAAGAAGTTGAAATTGATGATTTGCTTGGTCGTGATGCGGTTGCGCCTAATGAAGATCTTTTAAGCGCTAATATTAAAGACAAAGTGGTGATGGTGACGGGCGCGGGTGGCTCTATTGGGTCTGAATTATGTCGGCAGATTTTAAAACAGTCGCCTAATAAATTAGTTCTGTTTGAGTTGTCTGAATTTGCCTTATATGCCATTGATCGTGAATTAAATGCCATTGCAAGCGAACTTGGCTTAAGCGTGCAGATTTTTCCTATGATGGGCTCGGTTCAGCGTGAAAACCGAGTACAAGCTGTTATGGAGTCTTTTGGGGTGCAAACGGTTTACCATGCTGCAGCGTATAAACATGTGCCTTTGGTAGAGCATAACGTAGTCGAAGGTGTACGTAATAATGTATTTGGTACTCTTTACACTGCCCGTGCTGCTATAGCCGCAAGGGTTGAGACATTCGTGTTGATTTCAACTGATAAAGCGGTGCGACCTACCAATGTGATGGGCACGACTAAGCGTATGGCTGAGCTAGTGTTACAGGCTCTGTCTCGCGAAAATCATCGCACCCGTTTTTGTATGGTGCGCTTTGGTAATGTGCTCGGTTCATCGGGTTCTGTGGTGCCGTTGTTTAGATCTCAAATCGCTAGTGGTGGCCCCATGACCGTTACCCACCCTGATATCACGCGTTACTTTATGACTATACCTGAAGCATCGCAATTGGTTATTCAAGCTGGCGCTATGGGTAAAGGTGGTGATGTGTTTGTGCTGGATATGGGTAAGTCGGTAAAAATTGTTGATTTAGCCGCCAAGATGATCCGCCTAAGTGGTTATGACGTTCGCAGTGATGAAAACCCAGACGGTGATATAGCCATTGAATTTAGTGGATTACGCCCTGGTGAGAAGTTATACGAAGAACTGCTTATTGGTGATGATGTTACCGGCACTGACCATGAACGGATTATGACGGCAAATGAGTCTTATCTGACGTGGGCTGAATATTCAATCATTCTTGAACGTTTAGACCAGGCTTGTCATGAATTTAATCATGAAGCTATTCGTTATATTTTACTTAATACGCCTACGGGTTTTGCGCCGACAGATGGTATATGCGATTTAGTCTATCAACAAAAAGCAAAGAATATTGCATCGACTAAAAAAGTGATGAATCTGGTCTATTAATCTAATGCAAAAGCAAAAGCAAAAGCAAGAGCCTAGATATTAGATGACAGGCGATGGCGAGCGAAAGTGCGGTGGCAGGCGATAACAAGAGATGACAAGCGAAAGTGCGGTCACAGGCGATAACAAGAGATGACAAGCGAACGCTTCGCTTACGGAAAAAGCTATAAAGAGCGGTGACAAGCGGTGGCAGCCGATAACAAGAGATGACGAGCGAAAGTGCGGTGGCAGGCGATAACAAGAGATGACAAGCGAACGCTTCGCTTACGGAAAAAGCGAAAGCTATAACAAGCGAAAGTGCGGTCACAGGCGATAAAAAGTGATATTAAGCTGCAATTAAGAGCGATATCCAGCGCTGGAAAGCGTAATGTGCTATATTCGCGCGCAATTCCGCTTACCCGCATGTAGACATTCGGTTTTGCTTGTCCGTTTACTCGCTCGATATCGCTTGTTATCTGCTATCTCGCTTGTTATCGATTATTTTATATTGGAGTTTTTATGTCTCGTAAGTATTTTGGCACCGATGGTGTGCGTGGGAAAGTAGGGACGTTTCCGATCACCCCTGATTTTGCAATGAAGTTGGGTTGGGCGGCGGGTAAGGTTTTAGCGTCTACTGGTACCCAAGAAGTATTGGTTGGTAAAGATACCCGCAGTAGCGGTTATATGTTTGAATCGGCTATGCAGGCTGGGCTATCAGCTGCGGGCGTAAACGTGGCACTCGTTGGCCCTATGCCAACGCCAGCGGTGGCGTATTTAGCCTCGACCTTTAGAGCGGATGCGGGGGTAGTGATTAGTGCATCACATAATCCTTTTTATGATAACGGCATTAAGTTTTTCTCCAATGATGGCACTAAGCTAAATGATGAGCAGGAGCTCGCCATTGAAGCGCTGTTAGAGCAAGCCCTTAATCATAATGCTATGCAGTGTGTGGCGTCTGAAGATTTGGGTAAAGTAAGGCGTATTAATGATGCAGCCGGCCGTTACATTGAGTTTTGTAAAGGGGTGTTTGCTAAAGACTTAACCTTAGCAGGGCTTAAAATTGTGGTCGATAGTGCTAATGGTGCGGCTTATCATATTGCGCCCAATGTGTACCGTGAGTTAGGTGCTGAAGTGATTAGCATTAATGACAAACCTAATGGAGTTAACATTAATGACCGTTGCGGCGCGACCCATTTAGACAGTTTGCAAACGGCTGTGATGGCACATGAAGCTGATTTAGGTATTGCGATGGACGGTGATGCTGATCGGGTTATGTTTGTTGATCATAATGGGCATGTAGTAGACGGTGACCAAATTTTGTATATTTTGGCCAAGTCTGCCAAACAGCAAGGCACAATGACCGGCGGTGTGGTTGGGACGTTAATGTCTAACCTTGGCCTTGAGATTGCCTTAAAAGCACTGGATATTCCGTTTAAACGCGCCAAAGTGGGTGACCGTTATGTGGTTGAACAATTAAAACAGACTGGCTGGCGCATAGGCGGTGAAGGCTCTGGGCATATTTTACATCTTGACCATGCATCCACTGGCGATGCTGTAGTGGCGTCGTTATTAGTGTTGCAAGCGGTATTACAATCGGAGCAATCGTTGGCCGAGATAGTATCTGGCATGAATAAATTACCCCAGGTGCTGCTCAATATTCGGTTAATTGCTAACAATGCCAATGAAATCCTCGCCTCTGACGCCGTTAAACAAGCGGTAATTGAAGCTGAAGCGGTACTCGCTGAAAACGGCCGCGTACTACTACGCAAATCCGGCACAGAACCACTCATCCGCGTAATGGTAGAGTCTACCGACATCGAAATGTCAAAAGCACAAGCAGAGCATATCGCTAAAGCGGTTCGTGGCTAGGCTATATTACAGCTTGCTACAAATGAAACATAAAAACAGGTGATTTGCTTAGCAGTCACCTGTTTTTATATGTGCACTTTTTGTTTAACAAAAATCTATTACGATGATATTTGTTCGTGTTGTTGTCAATAGCGAAACGATAGTGCAATTTTTCGGGCAATTAAGAGATAAATACCCACTCAATCACAAGCTGCACCTCATCCTGGATGGAGCGGGATATCACCGAGCGAATGTGATCAACGACTCGGCTCTTAAAACGAGGTATTTTGTAAACTCGCTACTCTAATTACTGCCCATTGTCCCATCTGCCTACAGCAAGTGAGTGCGCTATAGTTTATCTATAATTACGCATCATAATAGCTCTTATGATATACAATAACTAATCACTCTTGTGTTATTTTGGTTAGGGTGATATGTTTTTATATATAATTTTTCTTTAGTGATGCATTAAGACGTATTGAAATGAGCTATGTAACAGAGCAGATATTAGAAAGCCTTCGAGACGCTCGGGTACGTAAGGGGTTTAGCCAGAGAGAGCTGAGCGCTCGTTCGGGTGTACCGCAAAGCCATATATCGAAAATCGAGTCTGGTGGCGTTGATTTAAGAATGTCCAGTTTGATTGCACTTGCCCGTGTACTCGACCTAGAGTTATTTGTCGCACCTAAAAAGTCTGTTCCTGCCATCAAGTCGATCATTCGAAGTAGTAACGGTACTCATAATAACGGTCTTAGCGATGAAAGTGAGCAAATGTCGCCAGCATACCAGTTAGAGGAAGACGACGATGACTAATAATGTCTCTACGTTAAACGTTTTGCTCTATGGTGAACCCATCGCAACGATCACTAATGTGGGCAATGACAGAACGCTATTTGCCTTTATGGATCCGTACATTAATGACGAATCACGGCCCGTATTAGGGCTTGGCTTTAAAGATTCGCTAGGTGGCTTGCTGACCAACTTCAAACCTACCCAAACCAAGTTAACCCCATTTTTCTCTAATCTTTTGCCAGAAGAAACCATGCGTAATTACCTGGCAGAGCGTGCTGGTGTGAACCCTGCGCGGGAATTTTTTCTATTGTGGGTGCTAGGGCAGGATTTAGCTGGCGCGATCACGGTTGAACCGGCCGATGGTGAAGCGCTGCCGCCTAATGTGCATCAAGACATTGAAGGTGAAACGAAAATTGAAGCTCCAATGCGCTTTTCATTGGCGGGTGTGCAGTTGAAGTTTTCAGCCGTACAACAAGTAAACGGCGGTTTGACCATTCCTGCTACGGGCACCGGTGGCTCTTGGATTGTGAAATTGCCGTCGTCTCGATTTGAGGCTGTACCAGAAAATGAATATTCGATGATGGAATTGGCTCGAATGTTGGGAATGGAGGTGCCAGAGACTCAGCTACTTTCCATTGACCAGATTGCCAATATTCCAGAAGGCATTGGCAAATATGGCAGCTCTTTTAAAAATGCTCAGACTTTTGCGATCAAGCGTTTTGACCGTGCAGATGGTCAAGCTGTGCACATTGAGGACTTTGCGCAAGTTTTTGGTGTCTATCCTCAAGATAAATACAAAAAAGCTAGTATGCGGAATATTGCTCAGGTTATCGGCATCGAAGGTCAAGACGAGGACATCGCAGAATTTACTCGCAGGTTAGTGTTCAATACGTTAATTGGCAATGCCGATATGCATTTGAAAAATTGGTCTGTGATTTATAAAGACAAGCGCACCGCATCGATTGCACCTGCTTATGACTTTGTCTCGACCATTCCTTATATCCCAGATGATAGTGCGTCGCTCAAGGTTAGCCGTAGCAAAAAATTCAGCGATTTCACGTTGGATGAGTTATCACACTTAGCCGCTAAGGCCATGCTGCCAGAAAAATTGGTGTTAGATACCGCCAAGCAAACCGTAGCAGGCTTCCATGAGGTATGGGCGAAAGAAAAAGCGCATTTACCACTTACCAAGTCGATGATTGAAGCAATCGAGACACACTTACGAAGCATACCGCTACGCTAAAATGAGAACCGACGCGTACAGAAATGCATAGGCGTCGGTCATATTGGGTTGAAGATTATGTTTAGTGACTTGTTTTGTCAATCATTGCCCCTGGTTGCCCCATTCCTTGGGGCGTTCGAGCTTCATCTATCCATCCTCTAAAGCTTGCGATATAAAGTTTTGCCCCATTGTCCCAACTACCCACAGTAAGTGAGCAAATGGTGGGTAGGCTAGTTTCTCCTGATTGGCTTTTTTGGCATACGGCTGCGTTTACCATCTGTAACCATCCCTTATATCGATCATATTTTAAGAAAGTTTTCCTCATTTATCCGCTGACGCAATTTGGGCGGTAAATCAGTCAGTGATCCATGCGCCATCGGCCAAGTTCAACAAACATTTTATGCCTTGCAAACTCAAGACAAGAAAACACTAAAGCGAATTAATAAGCTTGGCTGCTTGGCTGCCTGGCTGCCTGGCTGCTAGGTTCTAGGGCGCTGCTCGATTACGTCGTTCCGGTAACGCTGTTAAAGCCGGAACCCAGGTGTTCGCTTTTAATTGTTCAGGAGATGGGGCGCTGCAAAGGGGGAAATTGAAAGTAAACGGCGGTGACAAGCACAGCGCCCTATACATTTAGTCACCAAGAACCTAGTCTGTAATGGTTGATGAAAACGGCATCATTCTTGATAATACACTCACTGAAATCAAAAAAACTTCAATACGGTACTCTGCATGACATTAATGACCATTATCGACAACTCTGAGCTCAACACATCTAACAAACAGTGGCAAAAGCTCGACAAATTGTGGCAAGACGTCGAAAAGAAGCAAACTCGTAATCAACGCTATCGAGCTAAATTAGATGACTTTTACGAAGAATTTAAGCCGCTAATAGAGTCAAAAGAGCATGTTGTGTGTGCTGCGACCGGAAAGTGGGTCCAACATTTACTAACGTTTGTGCCACGCAAAACGATTAAGGGTAACCAAAGGGTTGAACTTTATGGTTGGATTGAAGAAGAGCTCACTATACTTGAGGCCAACCCATTTAATCCCATTGGCACAACTGATTTGCGAGAGCTTTTTACATCGTTATTGATTGATTTTCAATCGGCTATGCCAAAGCAAACGGTGAGTGATGATGAACTTGAGGCTCTACGGGAAGATCTGTTTGGCATGTTCGGTGAGTGGTTGCCTTTAAGTGATGATGAGCTGACTGACATGATCCACAATCCTGAAGACTTTCAAGCTTATATTGAAGAAATGCTCAGCCAAAGACATAAGGCTGAAGCACAAGATGAAGGTGAGGATGAAGGTGAGGATGAAGGTGAGTGGGATGAGCCCGCCTGGGGTAATATGGGAGATGACTTTTCATTCGAAAAGCGTGGATCTGACCAGACGATGAGCTCAGCGCTATTTGAAAATAAAGCGATGACGAAACTGTATCGACAACTCGCGAATCAACTTCATCCTGATAAGGAGCAAGATCTTGAGCAAAAAGCCTTAAAGAAGGACTTAATGCAGCTTCTTTCCCAGGCTAAAAAAGATAAAGATGCGCTCGCGTTGTTGATGATGGCGCAAGAACACCTGCCTGAGTATAAGCTTAAAGCAGACGAGGACATGATAAAGCGAGTTGAAGCCGCGTTATATTCAAAAATAGTGTCATTAAACCAAGAACATCAATTTATGCAGCATGGCAACGACATTAAATCGGAAATTTGGCGTCGTTTTGGCGGTGGCGGGAAGGCGTCGCGCGCAAAAACGTTGCAACAGTATGGCGATCTGCTGATCATTGAAGCTGAAGCATTATTCGCTAAAGTTGGCAAGGTTTCGACTGTGCAGGCCATGCGTAAAGAATTAAGTGAGCGGATCCATCAACAGGAATTGAATGACATGATGAATTATGGAATGTTTGAAGGCTTTTTGGATTAGATTTTGTTTGTCGAGATGTCATCGCTGACGTTTTAAGCGTTTGGCATACTCACTTCATCTATTATGATGGGGTCTTAATCCAAGCCACTATAGACCTTGTCACAGTGTCTATAGTGGCTAAGGTTTTTTAGCCCAGTCCCTCGCTTTTCATCAATGAGTCAAATGCACTACCATCAAGGCGAGAAGCATTGGCAACATAGGGGGCGTAGACTTCAAACAGTAGTCGTGTGTCGCTGTGTCCTAACATGTGCGAAATGTAAAGCGGGTTCTCATGAGCCGCAATATGCAGCACTGCGGCGGTATGGCGTGTTTCATAAGGTCGACGGAGTTTTAAGCCTGCGGCTTTTAAGGTGGGGAACCACAATTTACGACTTATAAAATGCGTTGAAGGTGGTAAGCCTGTCGGCGCGATAAATACAAAGTTAGATCGTCCGGTTTTAACGGCTTGAATACGTTTAAACGCATCAAATACGGTGTCACACATCTTAAGCTCACGGCGTGATTTTGGTGTTTTTACATCACCCACTTCACCATTAACCCAATTTTGACGAACGCGAATTAATCGATGGTCAAAATCAATGTGGTCCCACTCTAAACCATGCACCTCACAGCTGCGCATGCCCGTCCAGAAGCGAATGATAAAATAGTCTTTCCATTTTTGTGGAACCTTCACAAGAAACTTGCGGACCTCATCGATGGTCATCGGATTCGATTCCGCTTTTTCTTCTTTGAAGGCCTTATAACGTCTCAGTGGATACTCAAACTTATACTCTTCTGCTGCTAAGCTGATAATGGCAACCAAAGGCCAGAGGATAAAATTAATTCGCCGATTAGACAATAAACGAGAACCGTCTTCTTTTACCCCATCACTTAAGTCCTGACGGAAGTAATCCACCTGTGACAGCGATAGTTCGTTGACTAATGTATTGCCGAAGTGGGGGATAAGGTATTTATCCAATGCACTGCGCACCGTATCTCGATAGCTGTTTTTCCAGGTGGCTTTTTTTCGTTCAAACCACTGGTTCGCAAATTCATCAAAGAAGGGGTGTTGACGGTCGGGGTGAGTGGCGCGTTGCAGTTGTTCAAACTTGACCACTTTTTTACTCTTGGGGAAATAATCACGGTATTGAAAGGTGCCTAAATCAATTTCCGCATTCATTTGCTTGAGTGTGGCTTTGGTTGTCGCGAGGTTTTTAGGGGTGGCCATCAATTGACTGCCTTCACGAAAACGGCAGCCATAAAGATGAAAATCGAACTGAATACGCCCGTTGGGGCGAATACGAATATGGACCATGAAAGGCCTCCATTGATCTCAGATCGTTAAATAGATCTGTCCCTTACCAATGGAATTCGTTAGAATTTAGCCATCGGCTGAGTTCTGATTAAAGGTCGGTGCAGCCGGTACGGGGGAGAGTGGTTGCCGCCACTCTCTCCCAACTGCTATTTAAGGGTAACTCAACTCACAAAACGCGCAAGTCAATCACCTCAGTGTGTCTTCCCAATAGGCTAAAAATATAGCTTATTCGTTAACCAGTTCCAGTTATATACCCAGTACTGTGTATTTGTCCAGTGTTTTATTGTACTTATTCAAACAACACATCAACATAATGCAGCACGCCCGTTTTATTCCGAAATCAAACATCCTTAAAACCAAATAAATCATCCTGGCTATGTGTATCGCCATCAGCATTCTGCTGTTTTAGCATGATCTCTAGTCTGGCTTTCGACTGCAGTACCAGTTCCATTTTCGGGGAAGCATATTCGATATCTGTGATACTTTGGTAAGGCTCGGCATTATCTCTGTCGTTATAAAACCCCAACTTTAGCCCTCCTTGCTCATTAATTAATACCGCGATTTTCATTTGTTCAGCATTGGTAATATCTTTAATTCGCACATGATTTAGCTGACTCAGATTGATGCTGTATAACGAGGGCTTGTGACAATCGATGTGTTTTGTGCGAATAAAACGGTTACTGCCGGTCTCTTCAACTAAGCTGGCAAGCATGACATAGTCTTTATCGATATAGAGTAGTGCTTGATTGGCTTTTTTGAGTGGCGTAATCGACAAATATTTTTTGAGATCTTCTTTAAAATCATAAATGTTGATGAAAATTTTTACCTCGACCCGATACGCTGTTTCTTTTTTTAATCGATATTCACGCAGTGATGCTAACGAGCTTGAGTTCACGCTGTGACCATCACTAAATATTGCGCGTTCATCATCTAGATAATACAGGATCTGTTCTGCATCAGTGTTATGACAGATCCGTTCTAGTTGTACCACGCTATCTTTGTTCAGCAATATGCCATGTGTTACTTCCATATTCTCTGGTAGCGCACAGGTCTGAATATTGTTGTCACGCTCAATACGGACTTTTTGTAGCTCTTTATTGAGCTCAAACACATCAAACGGCTGATGGGCCTCGGCGACGTCAAGGATCACCCTCGCCGAATCAGTAGGTAGTGACTGGTAAGCTTGGTTTTTATGCTGTTCAAGAAAAGCAAGATGCTCCTCGATTGGCGGTTTAGCTTGAATGTATAGACGAGATACTTGTGCCATCAGGGCATTGAGTATCGGTAACTTTTGCTGTTTACCATACTCGACTTCGATAGTGATTGGGTTTCTATTTAACGTGTTATCTAGTTCAGCCCGCCACCATGTACCGAAGCTACTTGCACATAACGACCATTGACCTTTTTTGAGTCCCCAGTCACTGCTAAGTGGCAATTGAACCATAGAGGGGAAATCGCTCTGACCTCCGATTAAATAGCCCAGTTCTTTGTTCTCTATCACCACAGTGACATAAGGAATAGGATCTCTATCACTGATAGCGTTAACCAGGTGGCTAATGCCTTGTTTACGGTCTGCATTGAATTCAAGTTTTGGCATGGTGGGATCCTTTTAAGTCGTGATAGTTAATAGATCAGCAAAATACTGCGCTAGTGGGCGTTTGAATATTATTGCTGAAAATGGTGTGTGCAATATGATGTTAAGACTGGTGTCACCAACTGGTATAACGTTATGCAACACTGTGTCTTGCTTGCGAGCAAAGTGGCTTTTGATCAATTCAAGCTTATGACTGTTAAGGCTTTTTCGATTTTGCACTAAAGTCAATTTTGCATTGAATGATTTGAGAAACCCTTGATGACATAAGCTCTGAAATGCTTTAAGTGTTCGTTGGTTGCAGGGGCAATTAAATACAATATCTAGCTTGCCTGGCTCATCCGGTCTTGCTAAGTGTTCACTTATGAACGCTTCAGCAATCGTTGCTCCGCCTAAGTGCTTCATCGCGGTGCATTGCTTTTTATCCAACACTAACCCTTGGTGTTGCCCCAACAGCATCCACGCTTGGCTCAGGGACCTCATTGTAAGCTCTCCAGTTGTTAACTTGCGCATTGCTTGACCATTTATAAGATGAAATACTTGCCCGTTGTGCCATTGTCTTGGTGCGTTAGCAGTCCAAATTTTTAACCATTCATTGTCATCCCATTGCTGTTTAAGCATGGATGCTGGCTGTTTTGGGACGATTCTTTTTAGCAGTTGCGCTTCGCTATAGTAGGGGCGGTAACTTTTTTTAGCTTGTTCAGGCAATGAGGCGTATTGAGGACTAAGTTCAGCAAGTACCCTGGCTATATCATTTGAACCAGTGGGCATATCCAAAAGGTAGCGCAACTCATCACGGCTATAGTGGCGTTGGTGTGGCTTAAAAAGCGGGATGATCCTTTCAAGTCCATGCAAGTAATGACGTCGAGTTGTTGCATAGTGAGCATGGCCAAATTGAGCGCTAATCACATCAAAAACAAGGCTGTCGTTTACCTCGCTAAAATCACGCCCTTCTAGCCAAAAGCTAAAGCGTGCTAAGCAATTCTGTTTGGTCAACATTGTTTGCATTGCTCTATCATCGAGCAAACAGGCCAAATGGTTATCTTCTCGTTCATAGGCTAAATGTAACCCTTGCAGATAAGTGAGCTCAATACCTGAATGACGTAAATGATGGAAGCGTACCTGAGGGCCGAACATCCCTTTAAGCACCTGTGTTACCGGGTATAAATAATGACTTGCGCGTGACGCAATGGATTCACCACATAATGCCAATAGCGGTTGTGCGTGATCACTCTCTGCATGGATTTTAATGACAATACGTACAAGTTTGGCTGCTACTTCAGGCATGACAATATACACATGGCGAGTTTGTCGATTTTTAGTTCGGCCTTCAGCAGTTTTTGTGATGGTGAGCTGAAAATGGTTATTCTGATTGAAGGCTTGACGAATATCCCCCACACGAAGGCGTAATACCTCGCCACGACGTAACGCACCATAGAAGCCAAATAAGGCTGCGACACTGGCAAACAGTCGTTGCAGAGCGTGGCCATTTGATGAAGATAGTAAGTGCTCGATAACTAGGTGTAACTGAGCAACACTCAGCCGAAAGGGATCAACTCGAGCAGGTAAACTAGGCTTTTCAAATTGACTCAAATCAAGGTGATCGGTCAATGGCTGTTGGGACACACTGCGTAAAAACTGGTAGAAATGCCAGGCCTGAGAGTCTTTGTCATTAAGGGTTTCAAATGCTTGCTGCGCCCATAGTGCTAATTTATCGGGCTCGCAAGCCGCTTGATACGTTAACGGAGCAAGGTTTTTGTAAAAGTTGCTGTAGCGGTCGACTGTGTCTGCTGGTAGGTTGTCACGTTTAACTCCGCCCTCAATAAATAACGACTCGCAGAAATGAAACAGAAGCTTAGGCAAGATGTTATCTTGAGTCCAACTGGGCACTAATGGGATTACTGCGGATGCGTTTTTTTTACGGCGGTAAGATTTGATTAATTCTTTGTGTGGCCAATGAGGCTTCCCCGACTTTGAATGAATGGCATCTTGGTTTTCTTGTCGCTGAAATACGATAGGTTGGTAGAGTGATTTTTTGATTGCGAGTGGCAACGTTGGGCTGAAATGTTGAGGTAACGTCGCAACATGGCGTAGAGGATCTGAAATATCGCGCAACAGTTCGGCAGGTACTTGATAATGATGGTGCCACAATGACTGAAACGTTCGTTGCCACTTCGCTTCTGAGCGCGGAGCAAGATAATAAGGCTGCGCAGATAATGCACTATTTAATGCTTTTAAAAGGGCACTTTTTGTTGGTTCCTGAGTTTGCTGTAGCATATATTGTTGTAATAGCCGATAAGCAAACAGTGGCAGTGGTAACCGGGTAAAACTAGGCTGAGTGTTGTTAGCAAATGCCGCGATAGGCGCTGGGTGTGGCACCTTTAGGGTATATTGACCTTCAAAAAATGTGATTGGATCAGTACTACAGAGCACCGCTTGCCAGTAATTTAATGGCAGGGGCGCTACTTCTATGTAGAGCACGACCAGTAACCAAGCTAATTCACTCTGAGATCTACTTTTGGGGGCGGCGAGAAAGCGCTGGCGTTGCTGAGAGTAGCCTCGTAGTACTCTGCCAGCATCGTCGTTGAAGATTTGTATTTCACGCATCCACTCGAGTGCACGATCTTGACACCGCGCCTCTTCTTTTAGAGGCAGCACCCAATCACAGACTTCATAAAGAAATTGTAAGACTTGAGCTTTTGCTCGTTTGAGCCGACGTTGTCGCCCAGTTGGAATGTCGCTTATGGCATTATTTATTTGCTTGAGACTGACTTCACTGAGTTGACGTTGGCTGGCGTGTTGCTCAATCTGTAGACATACCCAATCGATATCGCTGCGTTTTTCTATCACTAGCCCCAAGTCATCATAGTAGCGCTGTAATGTACTGTAATTGAACATATCACTACTCCTCCATGATTGTCGGTAGCTGTAAAAAATCACTGATGCCGTTAAGGTGTTTTTTGAGTTTTCTTTGTGATGCTGGGAAATGCATATCACTGCCAAGGTGCTCACCGAAGGAGGAGTGTCCCATTAGTTGATCAACATCTTGAGTCGATAAGACTGGATCGAGTGACGCCCTTGCGTGCTGAGCAAAAAAATGCCGTAGTTGGTAGGGCACAACCTGAACACTTTGTATGCATTCAGACCAGTACTGCCTCATAAAATAACGCAGTGTCTTTGCTGTGAGAGGCTGCGGTTCACCTACTTCATTGATCTCAAACCACACCATTGGTGAGGGGGTAAACTTTGGGAAAAATTGATTGAGTTGGTGTTTGAGCTGTTCAAATCGCTGGATTGCTTGCTGCAGATAATCAGGGAGCATAATACTGCGCCAGCGTCCCTTGTCGCTAACAATAGCGTATTGAAAGTTAAAGCAGTAAGCCTGTTCAAGCGTAATCGCATGCGTCGGGCGAGCACCTGTTAATACGATGAACAGTAATGCGAGTTCATTCGCGTGAAAATTAACTAACTCACGTAAGGCGCTCGTGGTGTACTGCGGGCGTGTCAGCTGTCGCCCTTGTTGATGTAAATGACGGAAAAAATGCCTTACTTTATCCACCTCCAACATCCGCTGTGACCCAATAGCAAGTGCTTGTGTTTTGACATAGGTTTTGGTTGCTTTAGTGAGATCGAGGTGAAACTCTGCAATGCGGCCCGCTACGAGTAAATGTTCAGGCAGAGGGTCATTTCTATGTAGCAGTGAACGTTCGTTAGCGGTGATGGGAAGCGGCACACTGAGCATCGGTTCGAGCTTCGGATCCATCAGTACTTGACGAAGTCTATCGAGATATCGGGTTTGTGCGTGAAAGATCTCGTAACGTAGCTGATCGCTGTCTTGGGATTGATAGGCACTGGCAGAGTGATGATGCAAGCCTGCTTCACCGAGCAATGTTCGTTTACTGAGTGTCGATAGGCTACTATCAAGATTGGCTAACGTTTTGAAGTAACCAAAAAGTCCATCACGGCGCATGCGGTATCGGCCTGATAATGAGGGTGGGGTTCGCCATTTTGTCGTTACCCAATCAATAAAAGCCTCTTTTTCATGAACGGATAGATCCCAATGCTCGATAGACTGGGTTAAGGCATGGCTAAAGTAAGCATTGAGCCCGTTCGGTAACGGCTGCCACTGCCATTTAATGCCATGTTGTGTGTCGTGTGCCAATGCATACTCGACCCATGAAATATTATTCATACGCACTCGCCGTAGTGCATTGGCTCTGCATGGCTCACTGCCAGTGAGAATGTCTATCGTGGGGATATCGTCAATAGTTTTGCAGTCCACAAGTTCGCCAGTGAGCCAAAGATAGACAAAATAAAACAAATGTCGATCGTAAGGGCTGATCTTTTTGTTAACGCTAGGGTGTCTTTGCGATTTTAATCGATGCAGAGCGGTAAGTAATGTTAACGCTACGCTCATCGACTCAGGGAAGACGCCACCGCTATTTCGTTGACGTGCTTTACGTTTGATAGCACTTAGTTTACTCATGCTTTGCCTTTGCTCTTATCGTCATTGCGGGCTAGCTTCTTGTTGTCTAACCGTATTGCAGATGGCGATACCCCTGCAAATAGTGCTAAGCGGCTTTTCTTTGGCAGAGTATTGGCTGATATCGAATGGGTTGACTTAGCATTATTGAGTCTAGAAGCCAGCGTTTTTAGGTGTGAAGATTGATAGCTGTTTTGCAATGCTGGAAGGGTGAACATTAATGTCGTGATTGTTTGCTCGATGTTATCTGCTGAATGTTGGTATTCACATAAGCTCACTTTTTGTGATTGAGCACAGGGATGTTGTCTCAGTAGAGCAAACAATGGTTCGGGCGTTAAAAGTAGAAAATGCTCATGAGTTACAGATATGACATACAGAGTTATTGTTTTCAGCAAGATATGTATTTCATGCTCATGAAGATGGTCAATCACGCCGGCGGGGGACGGCACCGTTATCTCCTCGCGGAGTAAACTTGCGACCAAAGGATGGTACTCAAGGGTAAAACTGTTAATTAAGCGCTGTTTTGTTTTCATATTTATCATATTTTTATTCTTCATGCGCATATAGATTACGCTTACCGAAATTAATTTTTCACGTCTCTTATTTACTGTCTATTTGTACAGTAATTATTGGTAATTACAATAGATATACTATTTATATTTATTAATAAACCCTTTACTATTCATGATATTACACAAAAAAAATGTTGTTTTTTATTGTGTAATAAACGATTTAGGTGATTTTGATTCATATTTTGGCGAAAGATAAATTGATTGGGATGATGAATTTAAATTGATGTGGATGCACTTATAGATTGTCATTGAGCTTGTCGTGGAGAGTCAATTGATAGTATCCCCCGAACCAATTATTGGCATCTCTGAATGAAATGGCATTACACCTTTTTGATTTTAAAAGTCTAATACAACGAAAATTACCTGATCACATTGTGGAAAAAGCGGTTCCATCATAGTATTTTTTAACATTAGCAATTGTGGATTGCACCGTGCAAAAGGAACAAAATTTTCAATACGAATAATTGATTACGATATTTCTAGTCGAGGCATGATTATTCGCAAGATCCGCTAGAGCAGCGTTAAAGTCGATTTGACGACAAACAACAATTCACTGCACAACATAAAATCAAGGTCTCGACCTTTTTTGTTTTTGTTTGTCGATCTTGTGCACCAGTTTGCTTGGGAGTCTTTGACAGGCCTATGGTAATTGCAGACGATTAATTAGTTTCTTACTTAGGCTGTTGTTGAATAATGTTAACTTCTTGACCTTTTAAATACTGTGGATGATATGGCTGATATGGCTGATATGGATGATATGGATGATATGGATGATATGGTTGATCGGTAAGCAATGGAATGGACACAACCTCACCCATTCGTCCCATATGCTGACAATAGAGTAAACTAGCAGCAGGAGTCTTTTTTATAACCAGTGAGGTTTTTATGAAAAACACGATAAGAGTCGGTGTCGATTTAGCCAAGAACGTTTTCCACATTCATGCTGTTAATGAAAGTGAAGATATTATCTGGCAAGGAAAATATAATCGTACTAACTGGATGAAGGCCATTGTTAAGCGTGTACCGACAACGGCAGTCATTGGCATGGAAGCTGTGGCTCTGCAAATTATTGGGCTCGAGAGCTTCATCTATTTATCCTCTAAAGCTTGCGATATAAAGCTTTGCCCCATTGTCCCAACTACCCACAGTAAGTGAGCAAATGGTGGGTAGGCTAGTTTCTCCTGATTGGCTTTTTTGGCATACGGCTGCGTTTACCATCGAAAAAGGCCAATACTCTGAACTAATAAAGTGATTCTTCATAACTCAGGCTACACGTTGGGCGTGCAAGCGCGATTAGCCCCTGTTTGCGTCCTAGGCTGACAATCACGAAGAACGTGAGCTTTAGCGTAAGCCCAGGGGCGAGTACCACAAATATCATCATGCAATATCGGGTAATTGCATAGCCTAAGCCATGTGGCTGTTCGAGTAAGGCAATGCCAATACACCAACCAAGGCCTGCCAGAATGGCTATTGGAAAGGTAATAGGTGCGAGTCGCATCATAAATTGCATGTTATATCCTTCCTAATTGGATCCGCAGCAGTGTTGGCTACGTTCGTTGGTAATCCCCCCTAAAAAAACCTATTCCACTAATTGGACTGAGTAAATCGTAAAAACACGATCCCACTAAGTGGACGTCTCTATACTTCAATATAAGGTATTTCAACTGCTTGAGCTTTTAAATACTCGGTTCTTGTAAGTATGTTGTCACTCAGTTGCTGAAAATACTTTATATCATTAGCAGAAAAATGAGATTGAGTTTTCAGACTTTCAATCAACGATTCAGTAGATAGTTGTTTTATCACTTTATTTGCCAATTCAGTCAATAACCTAGATAACAGTTTCTTATCGATACCACATGTTTCTGCGAAATCAGCCAGTTGATACGCGTGAATATCATTGGGGTCAAACTCATCTCCCATAGCCATCGCCAACATGTGTTTAAATTGAGGGAACAAAGCGATATTGACGAGATCATAAGCTGGAGTGAATCGTGCGTTATTTCTATCAAAGAATAGTGAAACGTTCTTGCCGTGACTGTCGTAGTTGCTGATCATTAAATTAAACAGTTGCCAGTTTATAAGCCATTGCTTACTTTCAATTGGCGAAGACATATGTTCAGTGAATTCAAATAGCTTTACTAAGCTAGCTCCATCTCGAATATGTTGAACATCTCTTCCGTCACCCAAGTTTCGCTCATATTTGTAGTCTCTTGGTAAATTCAATGCTTGGCAGCCATCGATAACATGACGTCTCATTACTTTGTTGGAGTTGGCAACATATTTGCGGTCAAATCGTTTTACGATGAGCGATGGGTGCGGTCCAAAATGTCTATACTCAACATCAGCAGTTGGCAATCCAACTGCATTAGAGAGCTTCATACAAAAGAATTCGTTCAAGACGAGATTAGGACAGTTTCTCTTTTCAAATTTTAAAATATGGGTAGAACAGAGTGAGCCATCACCAAAGCCAATAGTGCCTTTCTCATCAATAAAAACATTTAATTTATCTTGAACTCCGGCCACGCTGAGACGTGGCTTATCGTCCCATATGAGTAGGCCAAATTCTTCTTTATTGTCGAGTCTTGTAATTAACTCTTCTTCTTCAAGTATTCTAAAAGACGGCTGGTTGTGTTCTTCTTCTAATGACGGTAAAAATGTCACAGCGCCTGCTAAGTCATTTCCAATGGCACGGACTCGGTGTTTTTCAAGGTAGTTGGCACTCTTTACTTAAATTTTAAGCTGCATTTCTTGTTTCTGTTTCAGACTTCTTATCTGGGTTCAGTGTGACTTCACCTACAGCGTCACAATTCCTTATACCGTTTGGCCAGCGTTTAGGATTTCTTGACCTCGCTTCCTCTAGCACTATCTTACGCTTAGATAAAATAGTCCTGTCTTGCATCGCATGACGCTCACTCGGTGACACAAAGTTGAGCTTGCTGTGTTTATGCTTAGTATTGTACCAAGTCACAAATACTTCGACCCATTCTCGTGCTTCGGTGATGCTTTTAAAGCCAGAGCTAGGCCATTCTGGCCGATACTTTAATGTTCTAAACAGCGACTCGGAGTAAGGGTTATCGTTACTGACACTCGGGCGGCTTAATGACGCGGTAACGCCCAACTCTTAAAGCTTGGCTTTCATTGTTAACGACTTCATCGGAGCACCATTATCTGAGTGCAATACCAGTGGCTTCTTAAAGCATTGCTCACGCAGCATATTGCGTTGCATTAACTCGGCCGCTAGCTCACCACATTCACGTTCATGGACTTCATAACCCACAACCTTACGGCTATAAATATCCTCAAACATATATAGATAATAAAAGCGTCCTTTGATGACCGAAGCTAAATAAGTGATATCCCAAGACCACACTTTGTTCGGCCCATCTGC